>NZ_JAJKHN010000062.1:0-40207 GCF_020982715.1 Bacteroides sp. 1_1_30 | reverse complement strand
TTTATTTCTTTTTGGCATCTACAACCGTTTCCAAAAGCGGATTTTGGACAATTTTCCACTCTCTACCGGAGAGAGTGAAGAGACAGAAACAAATATACGTATATTATTATAATATATCAAAATTAAAGTCAAAAATGTCTTGTACGACTCTTTCCGATATAAAAAATGTTTTGTTCAATTAATCCTATTTACTAAACAGTTGACAGTTCAATACGTAGCTCCCATAACCTGTAAACCGTTCTCGTAGCCTATTTTCAATAGAAAGAGGGGATAGGATAAATTTGCTTAATAAAAGTGTTTCCTTTTTTGCATGTATATCCCGCCACATGCACCAGGGCGGGACTTACAGAAACATCCGGGAGTGGTAAATTTATCGGCGGTTAAAACCACTTTGGGAGTGATTAACCACCGTCCATCGTCTGGACGGGAAATGAAGAATAGGAACTGATATCTTTCGCGGTCGGGCCCGGCCAATCATTCACCGTTAAAATGAAATCAGCCACTTGATTATTAACTGCATCCAGTGCGGAATGATCCAGCTCTTTCAGATAGATTCGGGTCGTTTTTTCCGACGTATGCCCCAGACACTCACCAATAACATGAACCGGGGCCCCGTTTACCTTGGCTATCGTGGCCCATGAATGGCGGGCCGCGTGGAGTCTCAGCGGGAATTCCAAACCAATGACCCGGGAAATCTTTCCCAGGGAGTAACGAATCCTATGGTAGGCGCTTCTATAACCGGCGTACGGATCCCGTCCTGCAGGAAACAACGGGAAGATATATTCTCCCGGTACATTCTTATATCTTTCCAGGATACGACTGATCTCTCTGTTTATACCTACCCGCATCAATTGATTGGTCTTGTGACGCCTGTAACAGATTTCACCCGAAAAAACATGCCTTTTTTTTAGCAATGCAATATCGACGAATGACATTCCACGCGTGTAAAAGCTGAACATGAAAATGTCCCTGGCAAGAGATAACGAGCTGTCCTTTTCCAATTCAACTGCGGATAGTGTTTTAATCACAACCGGATCAAGGGAACGTTTGAGAGTTTTTTCCGTTTTAATGCTTATGTCGCGAAAGGGGCAAGGCAGTTCCAGGCCCATCTCCCGACATCCCTTCCTGAAAAGAGCCTTGATATTATGCAGATAAAAACCAATGGTGTTATCGCATATACCCGAAGCGAGCAGTTTCCCCTGATAGTCGGAAATGATCCGGGAAGAGAGTTTTATGAAGGGAAAATCCTTTTTTCCCAGGTACCTCTGCATGGAACGCAGGCTGGAGGCGTATGCCCGGGCTGTTCCTTCGTGACCGCTTTCACGAAGTTCCCGGATTTTCCGTGAAAAATAGAAATAAAAACCGGCTTCACGGGTTAACACGCCGTAAGTCCTGAACACGTCCTCTATTTCATATTCCCGGGATTTCTTTTCTATCATTGAAATACACTTTAACAGTACCCTTGAGATACTTTCACACCTGTGGTTGATCCGCCGAATCGACTCAGGGGTGTTTTCCCCGCCTTCGATAACCCTCCCTTTTACGGGATCAAACAGGGTATCCGGGATGCTGAATCCTGTATAAACAACCTTTTTCCTTCGCTTGTGAAGAACCTGCACAACTAACGGGAATTTGCCGGACCGGTCGCTCCTTCCTTTTACCAATACTGTTTTAACTGTTGCCATAAGTTTTTTATTAGTTAGACATTTGGCGCTTCCCTGTTTCCTGGAAAGGAAGCATAAACTTATTATGTATCAAATCGGAAAAAGACCAAAAAAGTTCAGTAACCAAGCGGGAAAATTGCACGAAAGAGGGGAAGTCGGTTCCAGACCCGTCGGTAAGGAAACGGTACGTCTTGTATGTATAGGATTTTTTTCAACCTGCCAAACATGAAAAATGGAACGGGGTGAGATGGTAAAGCATGTCCCAATACATCCCCAAGTAAACCACGGGGATTAAGCATGGCAGATGGGATTTTTTCGCTGCACAAGACAAAAAAGGCGGCCCCACCTGCCGCCTGTAGATTGATAAAGAGAGAATTCCATCCTACGCGAGATGATCAAAGCCATATGGATCCAGCTTCCACATCCCCTGCCTGGTAGGTATAGGAGATGAACTCCTCAAGTGCCTCCTTCCATGTAAGATTGAAGGTTTTCATGATGGAGTGTAGCGTGCGGTTGCTGTCTTCATCCAGGCTATCCTCCCCGATCAGGTTCACATCTGCCTCCGGGTCCACATCAACAAATTCCTCGCGGCTCCAAAACACCACTACCGGGATGCTCAGGTTAATATCCCATGTTCCGCGCTGGATCAATACCCCGGAGGGCTTGTAGAACGGGTCAAAGCCGTTTGTCTGCGGGTTCTTTTTAGAGTTGTAGCCGTGATACAGGCGGAGTTTCAGGTCGAACTCCTTGCGGTCCTTCAGGAACCGGATAACTCCTTTTAATCCTACCGGGTTAGTGCCTCCCGTAATCTCCGCCTCGTTGTCATGTTTGGTCTTGTCCCAGGGCGTGGTATCCACGTAGAGATAATCCACCAGTGCCTCCGGATCATTGTCGTCAGCTTCCGGTTTCCCGTCAAAGGTAGGTCTCACGTTTTCCGGGGTGAAGAAATGCTGGTGGATATTCTCCTGCCCGTTCTCCACGAACTGGCCGTTCATCAACTCTCCTTTGGAATTGTAGTAATAGATAAACATCAGGTAAACCGGGGCCGGGGTAAAGTTGTTTCCATTTTTATATTCACCGTTTTTCTGAACGTAAAACTTGCCCTGGCTTCCTTCAGCAAGGGTCCATCCACTGCCGGCCTTCAGTTCATAAGTGATCTCCTGGACACGTTTCATATACCTGGCCGGGGATTCCGGATTTTGGTGGGGGCCTCCGGCCTTCTGTATCTCGTTCCAGTCAGCGTGCAGGTGGCATTCAACGAGGCGGACGGTCATTTTTGCCGGGTCCTCATGCAGCTTGTTCTTCGTCTCGTCTTCTGGTATTACAGGATCCTTGCTGCAAGAGTTCAGCGACAGGACAAGGGACACTCCTACCAGAAGTGCCCACACGGTTTTACATGCAATTGTTCTCATTTTTTCTTTTTATTTATTAGTGTTGATTATAGTTGTTATAAATTAAAAAATCCAGTTTACACCGCAACGCACATCACGTCCCATATCATGCGCATAGTAACGCGAGCGGTTGGTGTATTCCTTGTACTCACGGTTCAGGAGGTTGTCTGCCGACAGCATGAACCGGACCTGGTGTCCCCGTTTCACGGGAAGTTCAAGACCGGCGTCGAACCCGAGGAGATGGTACGCCGGGGGAGTATACGGGATAAGATCCGTGTCCGGATCAAACTGCCTCTGTTTTGCGGTGAAACGGTGCCTGATGTTCAGGCGCAGCCTGAGATGCGATTTCGTCTCGTGGATCCACGCAAGTTCATGGCTGAAACGGAAGGAGGGAATATAGGGAAGATAATTACCCTTTGTCCGTTCGTTTGCCCGTATAAAGGAGACGACGGCATGGTAGGCCCATGAACCGCCCGGAGTGAAACGCAGGTCAAAGTCCATACCGCGGAAGAAAGCCGGGGTCTGCCTGTACTGGAAGACCGGATATGCCCCCGAAATCACGGTGACCGTCTCTTTCTCCGGCCCGTCATAGATATAGCCGTCCACCCATTGCAGGTAACCATCCAGACAGACGCTGAACATCCCGTCGCCGTAACGGAGGGAAGATATCCATTTGTAGCTTCTTTCCGAGTGCATCGCAGAGTCTCCCCTGACAAACATTCCAGACCCGAGCTCGTTCCCGTTGCTGTACAGTTCATACACGTGAGGGGCACGCCAGGCCAGACCGAAGTTGGAGATGAGTCTCCAGCGTCTGGAAAGTTGATAGTGTCCTCCCAGGCTGTAGGACACGTTGTTAAACTTTCTTGTCCCGCCATAGGGGCTTCCCGTCCAGTCATAACCACTGGCACGGGTTTCCTGCATATCCAGGCGGAGGCCTGCTTCAACGCCTCCCCTGCCCAGGTGATATTTCCCGATTCCGTATATCCCTGCCTGTGTCTCCGTGTAGTTCGGGATAACGGGCACGAATCCGGTACCCGCACGGCTGTGGTTCTCGATGAACATGACCTGACCTCCCGCCTCGACCTGCCAGGAGCGGTAATCCCGCTTCCAGCGCAGAAGATGCTGGAATGAATTCAGGTGCAGGGAAACCGCCGGAATGTTAGAATCCAGCCGCCGGACACGGTTTTCCTGCCTATCGTCCTTCTGCCAGGTACTCTGCCAGTGAATACTTCCCCCCTTCTTCATGCCGAGCCGCATCCTGCCGAATGCGATCTGATGGGTGACCTCCTGGCAGGGAGGCCTGATACCACGAGAGAAGGGATCCGTGTGCAGGGGGCGACCAAGCCGGATACGTTCCGCCAACAGGTCCTCGCTACCCATCTGGGCGCTGAGCATCACCCCTGTCCGGCTGTAGAAGCGGCTGTAGAAACCTTCCACTCTCAGACGTCCGCGGTCATAGCCCAGAGAGGCGGAAGCGTGATACTCTCTGGTTCCCGTGTTGTTCAGAAGATAGTGCGCGGTGGAACGGTCCCCGGAATTTGACCAGGTTCCCTGCAGACGCCAGGCGAAATCACCGGGAAAAGCACCTTCGAGCTGTCCGGTAGCCACGTAGCGACGCCCGTTACTTCCGTAAAGTGCGGAGATTCCCCCTTGAAGGGAGCGTTTTCTGAAAGGAAGCGGAGACTGCTCCATGACGATAATCCCTCCAAGGGCATCCGAACCGTATCTTACCGCATCGGAGCCCTTGATTACCGAAACGGAGGAGCTGCCGTTCATGTCCACTTCGGGAGCGTGGTCGGCCCCCCATTGCTGCCCAGTCTGGCGGGCACCGTTATGGATGATCAGTATCCGGTTCCCGTACATTCCTTGGATAACGGGTTTGGATACAGTGGTTCCCGTGCTGATGGAACTTACCCCGCTGACACGTTCGAGCAGGGTGGCAAGCGAGGTTCCCAGCGCGTTCCTGATCTCGGGGGATGAAAGGCGCCGGCTCACCGCGTTGGGTGACGCCCCGGCACGTTCACCGGTCACGACCACTTCCCCGAGTTTTTGTATGTCCGGGGAGAGACATACGGTATGTATGCTGCTTTCTTTGAATGCCCCGTTCAAAGGCACACGCCGGGAACTGTACCCCAGGCACTGCACGAGGACTGTATCCATAAAACATGTTCCATGGCTGAAAACAATCATTCCACGGGGGGAGCTGACAAGTAACCGCTCCCCGGTCAGGATATAGGCCCCTTCAATGGGAAGCCCGCTTTCCTGGTCAATGACCAGCAGGGTATCGCGTGTACCCGTCGATTGCCGGTCAGCCTGCACCCGTGCTTCCATGGGAGAAGAGACCGTATAGAGGCAGACAACAAGCAGGGACACATACTGGAGATATGCATGAAATGTCATACTTGAAAAAATATAAACGGGTTATAATTTGTTAAGACGGGACATGAAAATCCCCTGCACGCAATCACAATGATGGCATGCAAATCCCTCAAGGGAGTTATGACAAACACACGGGAGGTGCACGGAGGAAATGCGGGAAAAGAGTGACGATGACATCTGTTTCCCCGGAGATAAGATACCTGACAGGCCTGCCAGTCGGAATATAATCGTATATAAAAATCCCAGCCTCGACAAACGGGGAGAGCGTAAAGAGACAGATGGTACAATTTTCAGGGGAATCGTGACGGGAGTGCCCCTGTTCGTTATGGGATACGCACGAATGTTCCCCGTGAACATGAAAAGCTTTCACGAGGAAAAAGGGCATCAATGTCAACAACAACATGCATGCTATGACAACCCCCTGTCTCTGTCTTTTTTTCGTACGATCCATCAATTTGCAAAATTAGAGGTTTTAATCATTACTCGCAATACCTACAAATAATGATTTGCAAGCATAAACACCATGTATATTTGTTACGGATACCAGACAGACCGTTTTATTCCTCCAACCACTCGTCTGAGAACCCGAAACTCCTGTCACGAAACAATTCAGCCAGACCTGAGATTTGTTTGAAACGGAGTAACTCGTTCTTGTCCATGCCTGTGTTGCGCATGATCCAGTTGTCGGACATACCCGATTTTGACAGTTCCGCCACAATACCTGTCATAAGTTCCAGCGAGTGCATTCCCCTGGCCCTGTTATGACGGATAGTCGAGGCCATCCTGTTCGAGATGTCCTTGTTTATGACCGTTACAGGCAGCAATCCGTTCTCGCGCCTGTAAATCCTGACGGATGTTTTCATAACCAGATAGCGGTGGTAACCGTCAACCAGCTCGTAGATATCCTCTTCTTCCCGGTAATAACACACGAGGGGCATCGTGTAACCGTCTTCCCAGATGGACAGTTCCAACAGTTTCATCTCCGGGGGAGCAACGACATTCGGGTTATAGCTGTTGGCCACGATTTTCTCGACCGGCACGGCCTTGACGTTATACGCCGGACTTTTAAAACTTGACATGACAATCACAATTTATATCTTTTCAAAACTCTCTCTTTCATCTCCCTCTCCCGCTTGGTCTGCGTGAAACCCATATACTTGCAGGTATGATCGTTTTTCAGGATGCAGACGCACATTCGTTTGTAAGTGGGTATTTCACGAAATTCAGGGATATCTATCTCGTCTATATACTCCATGCGGACGGGCCTCTTGTCGGTTCGGTATGCCGTGCATTCCTCCACCGTAAACGGTACACCGGCCGCACGCAGCTTCCCGATCGTTTCCTCTCCCAGGCAGCCTCCTTTTTCCCTCCAGAATTTCTGGCTCACCCTCAGCTTCTCCAGGTAGTTCTCCCTTGTCGCCCGGGGAAGCGTGTCAAGGAGGAAGTACATGTACTCTTTCCACGTGAACCCGTCCGGACGATTGATGGAACGCCAGCCCATCGCGACCGTATTCCCGTACATCCCGGCGAAACTGACGCCGTTGACCCGGCTGACCATGCGTCCCCAGGTATCCGGGTCAATAACTTTATAAAGATGCAGGGTCGAAACGGCCTGTGAGATAAACGGGCTGGCCAGCCTCTGGCGGGACAAGGGAATCCCGGCCTGGTAATACAAGTCATACAAACGGTTATAATCCCAACCATACCGGGCATACCCCGTCCACACGTCCGTTGTCTTCCAGTCGTATATCGGGTAGGCGTTATAGGTATAATACCCTAACCGATGGGTCCACTTGTAGTTGGCCAGCTTACGGTAATTCTTGTCGGAATGAATCGCCCGCCACCGGTTGAAGCTCTCCTGCGTGCGGATTCCCACGAGGCAGCAAACACGCTTGCATCCCTTTTCACGACGCACCCATGAAGGAAAAAGGAACTGGAAATCGTAATCCCACAGGTTGGCGTCCCAGAAATCAAAATCTTTCACGGTAAGGGCGGTGCCCGGCATCTGGCGAACCCAGATATTCTGGTACCCCTCTTGCCAGGGACGCCAGTATTGCTGGTACATGGAAGTACACGTGGGAACCTTAAAAGGAACACAACAGTGGAACACATCAAGGATATCCCGGTTATTGGAAAACATCCTTTCCACGTACTCCGTGCTCTGGCGGTACTGCACCTCATAATCCATGTGGAACACTCCCAGTTTTCTGCCGGGAGCATGCCTGCGAATATAATCCATACACAAATGAAGAAGGACACCGCTATCCTTGCCACCGGAAAAAGAGACATACACGTAATCAAAAAAGTCAAAAATGATCTTCAATCTCCGGTTGGCGGCCTCGTAGACGTCCAACCGGCGTATCATGACCTACCTCCTTCATGATAACGCATCTTGATATATTTCTTCCATTCGAAATAGGGAATGAACCCCTTCGTGGAAAAGCCTTCCACGTGGCGTTTGTGTACAACGGCCACGAGAGAACCGTCAGCAGAAAAATCATGGATAATACGGTCCAATATCCCCTCTATAACAGTGGGGTTATCCCCGCTAATATAGTAGTTATCTATGTAGTTGTTCATCAAGGTCATTTTCACGGGCATGAATCCCAACACCCGTCCTTCGTTCACGGCAATGTACCAGACATGGTTACGCGTCGTTTTGAAAGGGTAATTATTATTTTGCCGCAGTACGGCAGGGCTCATCACTAAAGGGGCGACAAGGTTAAAAAGCCGGCTGTCCAACCCCTGCAACTTTAGAATATTCATGTCTCCAATTTTTTATAACAGAATAAATCAAGCTTAATTAACATGTAATATACAAGATATTATATATTACAAAGAAAACCAATTAAAAGAATAATCAGTTATCATTTCAGCCCTATTGCTTATCAATAGAGTTGTTGCCAAACTTCCGTGAACGGGTATTAATTATTAAGAATTGTTATTCTTTTGAATAGTTCATAAAGGATAGTCCTATCCTTTAAGCCCGAAACGCCACATGTGCTTGATCGTTTCCTAACGCTTATTCGACACTACTCCCAAGAATTGGTATAATCTTGCTATGGTTATATACCGCCTGATTTTGTCTTTTTATATAATCACTCGCTCTGGTAAGGTAGTAAAAATTTATACCCTTTCCCCCTCAGCATGACTTCCGATTCTCGCACCTCTTCTACATAGAGGCGGTGTATCCCTACTTTTATTTTTCCATGCGCAGCGGAGTAACTGAGGACATTCAAGTCGATGGAATCGCCTTGTACGGGATTCACAATGGGGGCGATCTTGATGTGAGAGCCTTCGTAGGTTGTGATAAATCCGCCATAAGGGCGGGCGCTGTCTATGATCCATGTGCCTGCTCTTTTTCTTCTGACTATCATTTTGTTGTTCAACATCACGTAATATGAACTGTTGCGGGTGTCGTACCATCCGGGCACGGTCAATTCTCCTTCAGGCTTCACTTTGATATGGATGGTTTTCTGTTCTTTTCCGTCTTCGGATATGGCGGTAACTTCAGCCTCTCCTTCGTATTTGGGCATTATTTCGAGCATGCCGGTAGAGCCGTCCCATTTTATATCCATTACGTCTGCCGGATCGTTTTCCTGTAGTGTGACGCGTTCTCCTCCTCCCGAAATGCTCACGAACTTGCTTATGTCTTTAGGACGGAGTTGAACAATGGGATGGCTTATGCCCAATTCGGGGAAAGTCACGTTGATTTTCAGCCGTACACGCTTGTCGTGCGAGAGGACAGTGGCAAACGTTTCGCCCTCCAGCAATCCTTTCACCTTTAGCGTGTCCATGCTCATTTGCGCAGTGGCTATTTGCGAGTTCTCCACGTTGACGATGTATTTTCCGTTTCCTCCCGAAACGAGGAGCCTTTTTTCCGTTTGCTTATTCAGCGACAATTCGTCAACGTTTTTTTCTTTTCCTATCCGGATGTCCGGATACTCCTCTTTCCGGTCTTCGCAGGCAAAGCTGCAAATAATCGAGAAAGCAACGCACAGTGCGGTTATTCTATTCTTGCTCATAAGTTTGTAAACAGTTTAATAGTTTCTTTATTCTTAAAAATTCTGCACACTCAGCTCATTATACAGGATTTCCCACTCTCGCCCTTCTCCTTCATCGATATGGATTTCCAGTTGAAAATTTTTGTAGTATCCTTCGAAAGCGGGGAATTCCAGCGTATTGTTTGCAGGTTGAACAGACTTTCCATCGAGTTTATAAGAGATTTTCGCATTCGGATTCGCCAATTCGTTGTAGTAGAGCTTGAGAAAACGTCCTTTGCATGTAGCATCGGCTTCGATAGTACGCAGATAGGGGATACGGTCTTCTGAATCGACCGACTTTTCGAGGTTTTTCGTTCCGGCGGTCGTTTTCGCGTATTCAGACCTCACTCCGTCTTTTACGGCACATACTTCGATATCGTACGTCTGTCCGGGTGTCAGTTTTTCTATCGTGAACGAATTGCCGGTGATTCCGGTAAATACATGTGCATCGGTTTTTACTTCGTAAGTGGTTCCTTGCATATTGCTTTTCTTCCATGATACTGTAATTTCTTGCTGGAAACATTCGGTAGAGTTCAGCTCGGGCTTTTCCAGCTTTTGTGTTTCGGGTGTTGAGGAGCCTCCCTCTGATTTTGTCAAAGAGATATCATCCAAATAAATTTTCCCGTTTTGTTTGAATGGGAAGATTATACTCATTCCTGCTACGTCTATGTTTTTGTCTTCAGGAATTTTGACCTCCTGCTCGAATTTCACCCATTTGTCTTTTTTGGTAGTGAAGCTGTATTCTTTATCGCCCTTCCAGTCATCGTCATCCTCTGTTCTTTGGTAGAAGTTGAATATGACATTGAATTTCAACTTTTCGTTTGTGCATTTGTGCCAAACGGTCAGTTTATAAGTAGCTCCTTTTTCGACAGGCAATGCTCCTATACGCCAACTCTCAACAGTCTCATCAATAGGGCTGATGGATCCTCCATTGTCAAGATATGCCATGAATATTTTGCTTCCGCTTCCTCCGTCACGCTTTTCGTTTTGAAAGTTTCCTATAGCTTTGTACACTTTCCAACCTTTAGGTTTTCTCTCGAAGTCGGATCCGATCCATTCTCCTTCAAAATCTCCGTTTTTCAATAAATTCTCTTGTGCGTTCGCTGTGGGAATGATCCACACCCACATCATTGCGAGTAATGCTATTCTATGAATTGTTCTCATGTTTATTTTATTTTTTTATTTCTTCAGGTGACACTCCGAACCTCTCGCCTATCTGTGCTGCCAGATAGTGTAACGAGCCTTCGTCTTTTTCCTCTCCCAGCAAGCGCTCCTTGTCCCATAGCCCGCCTTCTTGTTCCAATGTCTGTAAAAGTTTCCGGGTTTCCTCGTATGTGATGAATGGTTGCCCTTGTACGTTTCGGGCAAACTGTGAGGCATAGATGAGTCCGTAGGCTTGCGATAGAAGTCGAAAAGCATGTTTGGGATTTTCTTTCAGATTGGCAAAGGTGTTGGCTCCTACCAGCAGGTTCATTGCTCTGGCAGCCACCACACGTCCAAGCTCATGCCTGATAGTATCCGCTTGTAGCTTGATTTCATCGTAACGTGATGTTTCCATATAGGTACGTCCTCTTACAAAACATTGAAAGATGCGGCGGTGCGAATCTTTCAATGCCGGCAAGCCTTCAGACTGGGCGAGCGGTTTCCAGAAATCGTAATATCCATAGGCTAAATCCCAGTGGTGTTCCAACTCTGTATAGTTGTGTCCCGCAGATAGTTGGGTCAAGTCGTGCGCGGAGCGTACTTCCGGGTTTTCCGTTACATCTTCACTCAGGTGCACGTTGAGTATTTTGTCCAGATATATGGCACCCATGACGGCATATCTGTAAACTTCGGCTACGGCAATTCCTCTTTCATCCACAAAACAAATGTCTTTGTCGCCTATATTGATTCCTACATATCCCGTTATTCCTTTTTGAGCTTCCGTACTTCTGCGTTCATGCGGTTTTTCCTGTCCTAATCCGGCTATACGTGTCGACATGTCAAACCAACTGTTGAAATCTTGCAGGATTTTTCCTCTGTCGGTAAGGTGTAGCGTAGAAGTGGCTATCTCATTTTGCGGCTTCAAACCGTACTCTCCTTCGCGGAACATTTGCATCGCTTCATCATAGTCCATTTTCGTGCCCATGCGTGCTCCGCTCATGTATCTCGAAAAGATTCTGTCGATAGGAGCCTTCAGAAATTTACACTCCAACGTGTTTACGCTGCTCTCTCCGTTTCTTGAAAACTTGTACGACGGTTCCGGCAATACAGGAGGCCAGTATGCGCTTTCTACCGTTTCATTCGTCCCTTCGGTACAGGCCGTTACGCTTGCCAGCAAACAAAGGGATAGTATATGTTGTTTTATGTAATTCATTTCTCTCTTTTTCTAAGGTAAAATAAAATATTCACAATAAGGGTGCTTCAGCATATTCGGTCCTTCTTCATTCTGATATTGCTCCGTCCGCAGTTCGGGAAGTTCAATCAACCCGTCGGCGGAAACAGCCTTGATGCTTGCTCTTACATTAGAATTCCGAGGACCTACTCCGCTGACACTGAGGTATAAGGGAAATCCGGAGTAGACCTCAAAGGTAATTTCCAATTCTTCGCCATTGCTCATTACATTGATGTTTTGTTCTTCCTCTTCTTCATCGTTGTCCTCTTCCGTATCTTCTTCTGCAGACTCCGAGTCCTTTTCGAAGCAAGTGATGGTTATCAGCTCTTTCTTTTCGTTAATATACTTTACTCCGTATCGAGCTGTTACTTTAGGATCATCTACAAGATTTCCTCTTCGGTCCGTTTCATTAAATTGGCATAGCAAAGTCACTTTATATTTTTCTGCACCCTCGGGTGTTTCGGTACCGGGATATTTGTAGTTTTTCAATGCCAAGTCAGGGTCACATAACTGTATCGTCAACTCTCCTCGTTTGTTCTCCGGTTTTTCTATTTCTTTTGGTGGAAATATTTTTTCATAATCTTCGTTTATTATGGTGTCTTCTTTCACCGTGTTGCAACTGCATACCAGCAGCAATACACACATTATCCATATATATTTCATGTCGTTTTTTGTTTTTTAATTATCAGATTTATCCCAAATTTCGGCTATAACTCCGGTTACTTCTCCACCGGGGGCAAGATGTTTGCTTATCCAACGCTCGGTCTTGCTGTAGGGGTCGAACACCTTCACGAGTTCACAAACAAAGCGGTTTCCTTCTCTGCGGAAATCGTAAAACGTGTAGTTTTTGCTGTATCGTATACCGGGTCTGAACGTCAATCCGTCTGTTGTGCCCACATATCCCGATCCCAGACCTACTACCTCTTTGGGCCATCCGTGGGGCGCATAGGGGTCTTTGGCAAAAAGAAACAGATGATAGCGTTGATATTCCTCCTGCTTTTTTCTTTTTTTTGAGTTTTCATCTCTATTGTCAATAATAGTTCTGGTCTGCATGTCGCTGCGGAAATATATCCGGTCTGCTTTCCGGATTACCAGTTGCGGATTTTTCATCTCTTGGAAAAACAGGTTATTGGCATAAGCTTTGTACATGTCTTCCGCCCAACTGTTTTCGCTTTTCAGTTTTGTGAATACCATATACTCGCGAGCGGGTTCTATGTATGAAGCTGTTCGAAAAACGAGATTGCCATCGGCGTCTTTTCCTGTATAAAGAAAATCGGAAGAGGCGGCGAATTGGTCGTTCACCAGACTATGCAGATAATTGTAAGTGGTGAAGCTCAGTTGAGTGAATGTGTTCTGACTTACTTCAAACTCGCTTTTGCGGCTGTTCTTCCCGCTTTGCTCGTCATAATCGGCTATGGTTTCTACCGTTCCGTCGTCTGCGAACTTCATGAAGAAGCAGTGTCCGCCATATCCATATTTGTTACGGTATTCGAATTGGGTTATCTGCTCGTTCACATTTGTAAACAGTAGCGAGTCTGTCCGGGGAAAGTAAGTGACACACCACCCGTGGGGGGCATCTGTAAGCTCCTTCCTCAGTTCGCTGATATGTTTTGCGCTTCGCTCGGAAGGAGATGAATCGAAAATATTCTCATCCTTGCAGGAGAAGCAGACCGCTATCAGAATAAGTAGTTGGAATCCTGTTTTCATACTCTTTATTTTTGTTTCGTATATGCTTTTAATTGTTTTATGCTTATCATTTGTAGATAATCGAGCGAGATTTTGATTTCTTTATTGAAATAGTCTTCTACAAACGCCTCTTTCTCCGTCAGTTCTTTATATACTTGACGTGCCTCTTCATCATATGCCCGCTGAACTTCCGGATCTTCGTCGGAGTAAGGAGTTTTGGCTTCTGCCAACGCTTTAAGCACCTCTTTAGGGGTATGCGTAAGTTTAGCGCTGATAATCTCGGCGAAATCATCCTCGGCAGAGAGGAAAGAGTGGAAAGTAAAAAAGCCTCTCTTGCTCGGATATGGTGAGAAAGTAAGCAATCTGCGTCCTTGTATCTCTCCTTTGAATATATCGGCAATGAGTTTGGTCGATTCGATATATCTGTTTCTGCTGATGGTCAGGAACTTGTTTCTGTCGTAAGGGAACAACTCCATCAATCGTTTTGCGAATTGATGATGCACGCTTCGCATCAGGATAAATACCTTGTCCTCATCTTTCGGGTCGAAGTCGTTGACGTTGTACAGAAACATCTCGTTGGTCGTTGCTTCCGTATTTCCTAAAAGCTCTACTCCGTTTCCGTCTATGTTCTTTCCGCCATATATGTAAATCTTAACGGGGTTCTTGCCCAGAAAGAACTTTTCTCCTCCCAGATCGGCAGCTGTATAGAGGTCGATCCACAACGCTTTGATCGTTTCGAGCACACTTTTTACATTAGCGGCTTCCGGCGGATAGGTGTAGCTTCCGTTCTGCGCCACATTTTTATCCCAACGATATTCGATTTCGATACCGTAAGGACGTGTGAATGTATTTAATATCCACTCGTCAAGTTCTGTTTTGTTGCGTTGTACTGCTCCCAAATCTACTACGCTTTGGTCGGATAAGGCAGCTTCCTGTTCGCAGCCCGCTAACAGCAGGCATGTGGCAAACAGGTACAAGCTTCGTCCGATAAAGTATCTGAATCTCATTCTTTTGCTTATTGTTTTCATGTTTTTAATATTCTCTGTCCATTATATTGTCAATATATTCAACGGGGGTTAGGTTCTAATCCCCGGTTGATGGCTTCGGCAGGTATTTGCAGGAGCTTTCGCGGGTCTTCTTTTTCCAGCTGCTTATAGAACTTATACTTCGATGTACGTTTCACCGGTATGTAAAAACGGCGGATGTCGAACCACCTCAATCCTTCGTGAATAAACTCTTGTTGTCTGAATCCTAAAATGGTTTTTACCATTGCCAGCTGTTTGATGCTCATTCCGTAGAACGGAGTATAGGTCTGGTAATTGTCGCTGCTTGTTTGCGTGTAGTCCGGACGGCTGCACGAAGGAGTGATTCCGAATTTGGCAGAAAGATAGATAAGCAGGTCGTTTATGGATTTGTCGTATTCTCCGATCATGGCGTATGCCTCCATCCGGTTGAGCATTACCTCATCGGTGGAGAATAAAACGTTGGTGACATACAGTCCCTTCGGTCGTATGCCTGTATAGCCCGATAACGAAAGCTCGTCGAATTTGCTGATATATTGTCCGTCGCCTATGCGTCCGTCATTATAGTTGAAAAGGAAAACCGGTTCCATATTCACTTTCCGGAAGTTGGCGCATCCATCTATCCCATGCTGGTTGTATACTTTGTCTGCACTTTTGCTTGTCACTCCGTACTTTTCTGTGGATATGTTGCGGGCTACCCTTGATTCTGTTGTGGAGAGTAGCAAATTGGCGGGCTCTTCAGTGCTTGTGTATCGGGTATAGAGATACTTGCGGTTGAAGTAAAACTCTTTTTCGTACTTCTGCCAGTTCCGAAGAACAGGTTTGGGGTCTATGCCGAGCACGTAGTCTGAATAGGCAATAACGAGTTCCCATTCTCCTTTAATCAGGTAGAAGCGGGAAGCGAAAGCGTATGCGGCTTTTTTATTGAAGTGGAATTTCGGTTTGCTATAATAACTGTCGTCTACCAGTGAAATACCGAGTTTCAGGTCTTTCTCGATCTTTTCGTACACCTCCTTTACGGTTCCGCGCTTGTAGTCCACCAGCGCATTCTTTTCAGGCTTTGTCAGGTAAGGTATGCCGGGTGCAGTCTCCGACTTGGATGTACCGTACGGCTCCGCCCAGATGTTGACCAGCATAAAGTGCAGATAGGCACGCAATAGGAATGCTTCGCCGTACAAAGCTTTCACACGGTCGGTTTTAGGATATTTGCTCAGAAGCTCCAACGCTTGGTTGGCTTGTGCGATGCCCGCGTAGCATGCGTTCCAATAGTTCAGCGGAGTGTCCAGGTCTTCCTGATCGTAATCTTCCCAATAATACATGGCTTCGTTCAGCCGTGAATGTATGCCGTTCACCCGTTCGCCTACATTGTCGGTACGTGTTTCCAAGAACGCGAAGTAACTGGCTTCGGGGTAAGCTCCGGCGAGCAATTCGGCTATTTTCTCTTCACTGTCTATCTTCACATCGAGCGTAGAGTCGGGGGTTGTTTCCAGATAGCCTTGGCATGCCGTGAGCAGCGTGAGTATGATACTTAAGTAAATTGTTCTTTTCATTTCAATGCGATTAAAATTCAACATGCAGTGTCATCGTATATTGTTTGGGAGTAGGCAATGAAACTCCTCCCGATTTGTAGAACTCCGGATCTTGCCCTTTCAACTTCTTGTCTGCATAAATCAGGAACGGATTGGTTACGTTTGCCTTCACACTCATTTGCCTGATCTTGAGTTGTGAAAGAAGCTTTTTGGGCAATCGATACCCCAACGAGATATTTTTCATGCGCACGAAACTTCCGTCTGCCACTCTGTTCTGAGAGTAATTATAAGTGTTGTAAGCTTTTTCGATGTTTTCTTTTCCGATGTTGCGAATCAAATCCTGTGAAGGAATGACGGGAATGTTCGTTTTCCACTCGTCGCCAGGATTGAGCCAGCGGTCGTAGTACTCCTTCGAAAACACGTTCAGATCGGCGAACGAAGGATCGAATGTCGGATTGAGGCGTATCTTGTTGCCCGCTTGCATGGTGACGAAGCACGAAAGCTCCCAGTTCTTGTATTTAAACGTGTTCGATACTCCGCCTATGTAAGTGGGTTCGATAGGCCCGTGGTAGATAAGGTACGACTTCGAATACTGCGCGTCGAGGAAATCCGCTCCTGATATTTCGCTGTTCACACCTTGGTTGGAAGGGTAAAGTCCGAAGTCGAAGGTAGGCAGGCCATTGTTGTTGAGCCCTTGAAAGTTGAAAGAGAATAGAGCCCCTCGTGGGAATCCGAGGATATTGCCGCGTCCGGTTCCCGCCACCATATCAAAGGTGTTCGGCGTATTCAGCAGGCGGGTGATCTTCTGCTTCATGCCGCTCACGGTGAAAGCCGTAGTCCAGCTGAAGTTGTCGGTTACGATATTCTTGGTTTGCAGCGCCAATTCCACTCCTCGTGTGCGCATATCTCCGAAGTTTGCGTACTTGTAATACTGTCCGCCCACACCGGAGGTACGGATGAGGTCTATCAGGTCGAATGAGTTTCGTTGGTAGACATCGAATGTTGCGCTTATGCGGTTGTTGAACAGCCCAAGTTCCAAACCGAGATTCAGCTCATACATTTTCTCCCATGTCAGGTCGCGATTCTCAAGGTGCAGGATGCGCAACGCATTCTCGCGGTCCTTCAGCAGTGTGCGGTTGATGATGAGATGCTTGAACACAGCTGTGGAGTTTATCGCCTGTTCGTTCATTTTGGCCGTCAGTCCGTAGCTGGCACGCAAGGCGAGCTTGGAAACGGCAGGATACTTTTTCATGAACTTCTCTTGATCCATGTTCCACTTTGCTCCGATATTCCATGTAGGCAACCAGCGAGAGCGGCTGTATTTTCCCGCTGTGTTCGATCCTTCATAATTGAATACGCCGTTGAAAACGTATTTGCCCGCATATCCGTAGGTGGCGCTGGCGGAGAGGGTCACTCCTCTTTCGTAGCGTTCGGTAAGCGAGAAATAAGTGTTTCCTTCGTTAGTGAGCTTATCGAAAATCAGAGGATTGGTGAACACCTGATTCCCTCTGTCGTATTGTATCCCATAACCTTGGAAAGGGTTGATGCTGCGGTCGGCATAGCGTATTTCGGTAAATCCGAAAGCGCGTATGTCGTGCTCGCCCATCTGTTTGTTGTAGTCGAGCGCAAAGCGTCCCAGATAGCTGCGCAGAGAAGTCTCTGTCTTATTGAACATGCCTCCGTGAGTCAGCGCCACTTGCGGCAGTTGCAAGGGGTTGTCTTTATTCTTCAGCAAATAGATATTCTCTTGCGCCACGTAGGGAGTTTCGTTGGCGCGGAAAGCCTGTATCACGTTCGAGTGTTCGGTGATGAAGTGCGAACTTTTGGTAACCGCATGACGTACCGACGCCAATCCTTTCGCTTCGATGTTGTCGTTGAGTCTGTATGAAAGTTCGCCTTGCAGTTTGAAGTCGAGCACTTCGGTTTTCAGGTAATTGTTGTCAAACTCGTTCAGGATATTGAACGGCGCCCAGTTGTTGCGGTAGTATTCCGGTTCGCCGTTGGCATTGCGGGGGCGTAAGGTACGGCTTGTTCCCAGAGCATAGGCAAAGGGATTGATGTCGAAGTCGCGTTCGAAGGTTCCGATTACCGTATTTTTTCGCTGAGAAAGCGTACCCGGGGAGTTTTGGTTACGCAAGTTTCCTTGTGCGGATATGGTAGCCTTTATCTTGTCCTCTTTCCAGTAGAAGGAGTTTTTGATGTTGGCGGTGATGCGTTTTACATCATCGGCAAGCGTCCAGCCCCTGTCGTTATAGAAACCGATGGAGGCATACATGGTAGAATTCTCTCCTCCTCCAGAGAACGTTACGGTGTGCGTATGGATGGGGCTGTGTGTAAACAACTCCTTGAACCAATTGGTGTTGGCATATTCCCGCTCGCGCATGAACGCGCGCCTGGCTTCGTCCGTGTTTTCCAGATAATATCGCCCGGTAGACGGATCAACGGTTCCGAGAGCCTTATACATCTGGTGGTAAACACCACTACGGCGTCCGTATAATGTGTTTTGTACGGAGAAGTATCCCTTCCTGTCCATCTCCTGATAGATGGACATGCTCTCTTGCGAATTGAGCAGATCGAAGTCCGTATATGAAGGAATGGCCCGCATACTCAGCTCGTATGAGTAAGAAAATCTGTTCGGCGTGTTTCTTTTACCTGCACGGGTGGTGATTACGATTACCCCGTTCAGGGCTCTGGCTCCGTAGATAGATGTGGCGGAAGCATCTTTAAGCACCTGTATGTCTTCGATGTCCGAAGCGTTCAGGCCGGCAACGGCGGAGCTGATGAGTGTCACGGCATCACCCGAAGCCAATTGGTCGAGCGTGAGCGACACTAGGTCTTCATATACAGCTCCGTCGATAACCCACAAAGGTTGAACGTTTCCCATGATGGAAGCGCCGCCGCGTATGTTGATGCGGGGAGCCGACCCGAAGCTGCCGGTGACATTTTGTATCGACAGTCCCGCTACACGCCCTTCGAGCATGCGTGATACATCCGCCACGCCGTCAAGCTTGATGTCGTCCAGCTTCACTGAAGCGGCTGCTCCCGTAAATACCCGGTTCTTTATGTTCTGATAACCGGTCACTACCACTCCTTCTATCTCCTGCACGTTTTCCTGAAGTGTGATATTCATGACGGTGGAGGTGATTTTCACTTTCCGGGTTTTCATTCCCACGAAGCTCACTTCCAACATTTGTCCTTTGCGGGCTTTGAGTGTGAACCGTCCGTCGCCGTCTGCGATGACTCCCTTTGCCGTACCCGCCACGATGGCAGTGGCGCCCGGCAGAGGCTCTCCGGAAACAGAACGCACTGTGCCTTTTATTTCCATTAATTCCTGTGCCGGACAAACCTGAGAGAAGATTGCCGTGAACAGGATGCTGATTACTAATTTTATAACCGATGATATATTCATTGCCTTATCTTGTTATATTTCTTCTTTTTTATATATGATTGCATATATTTGTTCAGAACCGGACGTTGGCTCCTGCGTAGATGCCGAAAGGATGTCCTGCCCTCAACCCTGCCGGATGGCGTGAAGTGAGATAGACCTTATCGGTCAGGTTCACGGCGTTTACTTTTACCGTCAGGTATTTGTTTACATATACGCTGGCCGATGCATCCAGCACGAGGTGCGCAGGCACCTTCTCTCTTTCAGCGATCCTCCCCTGTCCGGGAGATGTGCGCATATCGCTGTTGTAGCGTGCTCCTATGTTCGCGTCGAACCATTTGTGCTCTATTCCCACCTGTATGTTCAGTGCGTGTTTGAAGATGTAGGGGATCTCGTCTCCTTTCATCACGTTGCCCCATGAATGGCTTGAGAACGAGTTTCTCATCTCCGTATCGGTATAAGTATATGATACTTGCAGGGGCATGCGCACTTTCCATGCTTCAGGCAAGGGTTGGTATTGCATAAGAAATTCCACGCCTTTTACGCGGGCTTCGCCTACATTAAACTGTTCGAGCGTTCCCAATCCGCCCGAGGCGGCGAGGTCGCTTCCGAGCATATTGCTGTAATTGTTGTAGAAACCGATCAGCTCTGCTTTGAAGTTGCCGGCGGAAACGCGTGTTCCCAATTCCATATTCACACTACTTTCGGGTTTTTGATACAACTCCGCGCTCGGCGGTGCGAATCCTTTGTGAACTCCGAAGAATACCGATGCTTCGGGAACGAGTTGATAGTTTACTCCCACGCCGGGAATCCAAACGCGCGCATGGTTGGGCGTTTCGATGCGTACTTTCCCCGTACGCTCCAGATCTGCTTTCGTATAATCTTTTTTCAGCAGGTCGATGTCTTCGTAGCGCAACCCGGCAGTGATAGTCCATGAGTTATATCTTAATTTGGCGAGCAGGTAACTTGCCAGTGCGTCCGCCGATGTGACGCGGTTGGCGTTCGTCCCGTGGATGCCTTCCATAAACAGCACCATCTTCTTGTTCTTCATGGAGTAAGCGTCGTCCCATTGGAAGCGGTCTTCCTCATCGTGATGATAGCGCAGTCCGAACTCTACATCGAAGAAGAACTCATTCAGGTTGAAGCGGTATTCCGCTTTGGTTTGTATGCCTCTGGCACGATATGTCCTGTTGTTGGCTCTTACCAGCAGCGCTTCGCCTTCACGGTCGGCTTTCCCCGTCAGTATGTTGAAGTAACGGATGTTTGTTTCCGGATCGATGAGCACATCGGCGATAGACCTCTTCTCTTTAGAGGTGATTCCCGCCCGTACGTCGTTCAGTTTGTACCAGTTGCGGTGGAAACGGTTATAATATGCGCTGGTGACTATTTTTAGCTTGTTGGAGAAGTTGAGCAGGTAAGTGGCTACCCATTGCTGATGATTGGTTTTCAACTCGTCCATCTGTGAGCCGGCATAGCGGAGGAAAGGAGTTTGTTTGAAATCCTCTTCGGAAAGCCCTACATACGTTTCGTCCGAGTTCTCGCCCGCGTATCCGAACTTCAGTTCCAGCGCATGGTTTACCCCCGTGCCTTTATCTGTTTTTACCATTACTTTAGCTATGAGGTCGTCTCTGTTGAATCCTTTGACGGGATGGTCTTCGTATTTCTTGAATCCGTCCGACTGATAGCGCAGATATTCCACCATAAAACCGAAATGCTTCCACATGTTTCCGATGTGCGTATGCGACTTGAACGTGTTCTTGCTTCCGTAAGAGAGGTTCGCCGTGCCAGAAAAAGTGTTCGGTATAGGAGTCGATACCATGTTGATGGCTCCTCCCGTAGTGAACGGGCCGTACTGAACCTGACTACTCCCTTTCACCACTTCGACGGCTTCCATGCGGGCAGCATTCGGAAAGTAATAAGCAGCCGGGGCGGAATAAGGGGCCGGAGCTGCCAAGATGCCGTCTTCCATAATAGAAATCCGTTCGCTTCGCTCGGCTTTCGTCCCCCGCAGGCTGATATTTGGGCGTAACCCGAACCCGTCTTCTTCATACATGTTTACCCCCGGAACGGCTTTTAACATCCGGTTGATGTCGGTGTACCCAAATTTACGTATCTCTTCAGGAGAGATATAATATGCTGAACCGGTGCGGTTTCTCGCCTTGAATTTACTCCCTAATATTTGTCGGCCCGATACCACCACTTCTTCAAGCCGGTAAACGGTGTCCCTGTCAATATCCTCGTTTCCCTTTTCCTGCTGCTGCGCGTTCAAAGAGTGATTCACCATTTGAATGCTGAAAAAAGAGATACTGATTATCTTTCTCAAATTCGTCATATAGAATCGGTTTATTATGTAATAATGTTTGCCGCAAAGATAGTTTATTATGACATTACCGGTCAATCGTCATTTTTAGGTATTTTCCACGGGAAGAAGGTATGAGTCAGGCAGTTCTTGAATTACATGGGAACACGAGGGACTCGGACAACTCAACGCTTATTGTCAATAAATAAAATCATCCTTTTTAGGTATTGCGCAGGAAGGCAGACATGGGTAACTTTGCACAAAATGACATATCCGGTGTCATGCGAATGAAAAAGAGAAAAATATGAAAATTGAAAAAATCAATGCTTGGTTTGCCTTGCGGGGCAGAGAAATGATACAGAAACGTTGGTGGATTCTCGGGATTTTCACCCTTGTTTTTACCATAGGTTTCACGGGGTTAAAACACTTCAAGGTGACCGCTTCGTGGGAAGACTACTTTCTCGAAGACGATCCGATGCTTGTCAAAACCGATGAATTCAAGGCCATATTCGGTAACGATAATTTTATAGCGGTGCTAACCCAATGCGATGATTCGTTTACAAGAGAGAATTTGAAACTTATCCGCGAACTCACGAACGAGATGATGGATAGTCTTTCGTATGCAGACAAAATCACTTCACTCACCGACATCGAGTTCATGGTTGGTACCGAAGAGGGTATGAGTATTGAACAGATTGTGCCCGATAGTATCCCCTCTGACGCCGCGGGTTTAGAGGAGATACGCCTCAGGGCTTACCAGAAACCGTATATCGCCGAGCGGCTTGTCTCTAAAGACGGCACACTCTCGTGGATCATTCTCAAGTTGCGCGCTTTTCCCGAAGATTCGGTGTGGAATAAGAGGGGGGGTGTATCTCCCGAGGTGCTCACCGGTAACCAGTTGGAGCATATCATCACCAAAGAAAGATACAAGGATCTCCACCCCAGAGGGACGGGGCTGCCTTACGTCACGGCTGTGAAGATGAAATGGTTCAACAGCGAGATGCCGCGCGTGCTAGGTATCGCCGCTCTTGTATCCATCTTCATCCTGCTCCTGGTAACACGTTCCCTGAGAGGGGTTGTCGTGCCGCTTGTTACCGCCACGGGAAGCATCATAACCGTGTATGGCATGTTGGGATACTTTGGCCTGTCGATAGATAGCGGAATGCTGACAATACCGATGCTGCTGGCGTTTGCCGTCTCGATAGCTTACAATATACACGTGCACTCTTATTTCAAGCGACAATTCCTTATGCATGGGGAACGGAAGCGGGCCGTTGAGGAGACCGTGGGGGAGATGGGTTGGCCGGTATTGTTCAGCGCGCTGACTACTTTCACTGCTTTGCTGTCGTTCCTTGCCATACCGATGCGCCCCATGCGATTTATAGGTATTGCCTCCTCCGCGTGCGTCATGTTTGCCTTCCTCATCACCATAACGTTGATGCCCGTGCTGTTGAGTTTCGGTAAAAATGGCAAGCCGCACCCCGGGGTGCGGGAAACCGGAGAACGGTGGCTCGATCGTAAGTTGGGACAAACTGGTGGGTGGGTACTCAAGCACGGCACGTTAATTCTATACATTTTCGGGCTGTTTACAGTATTTCTCATTTACCAGTTCTCCAAAATAGAGATGGCCTTTGACGTGGAACGCACCATGGGAAGAAAGATAGCCTATGTAGACAATCTATTACGGGTGGGGGAAAGCGAGCTTGGCTCTGTCTACGCCTATGACGTGATGATAGAGTTGCCCGAGAACGGGTTGGCAAAATCTCCCGGAATTCTTGCACGCCTGGACTCCCTCATTCAACAAGCCGACGGTTATAGACTGACCAAACGCACGACGTCGGTGCTGAACATCCTCAAGGACCTGAATCAAACCTTACACGATGGTGATACCGCCTATTACACACTCCCCCGAAATCCCGACGAGGTGGCACAGTTACTGCTTCTTTACGAGAACGCGGGAGGTAGTGAAGCGGAATATTGGATTGATTACGATTACCGGCGTCTCCGTCTGATGGTGGAAACGAACACCTACGATTCGGGGGAGACGGAACGCGACCTGGACGATATCGTGGCGCGTGCCGCCAAACTCTTTCCCCGGGCAACAGTTACAGCCGTGGGAAGCATTCCTCAATTTACCGTGATGATGCAGTACGTGGCCCGCGGACAAATGATTTCATTTGCCATCGCGCTCTTCCTCATCGGGGTGTTAATGATTTTTGCTTTCGGCAGCATGCCTGTCGGTCTTATCGGCATGATACCGAATGTCACTCCGGCACTGGTTGTCGGGGGATTGATGGGCTGGCTGGGATATCCGCTGGATATGATGACGGCAACCATCATGCCGATGATTCTCGGTTTGGCCGTGGATGACACGATTCACTTCATCAATCACGGACATTTGGAATTTGAACGCGGGGGCAACTACCGGGAAGCGATTCTTAGATCGTTCCGCACCTGTGGGACGCCGATCATCCTAACGAGTATCGTGATATGTGGCAACTTCGCCACCTACATCACCTCCGAGGGCCTCTCCTTTGTACACATGGGTATGCTCTCCGTGGCCGGTATCGTGTCGGCATTGCTTGCCGACCTTTGCGTAACGCCCGTTTTGCTTCAAAAGTTCCGCGTGTTCGGGCAAGAAACAAATAAAGGCAAGCAGATAACGGATCAATAAAAGAGAGAGAAGACAAGAGCTCGCACTCGAGGTGCTAGTTATAGTAACAAATTAACAAATAAAGAATTATGAAAAGAACAATCTTGGCCGTTGCAATCGTCGCGGTATTCATGACCGTAGCAACAGCACAAACAGGCAGAGATATCGCCCAAAAAGTAAAAGATCGTCCCGATGGAGACACCCGTCAATCGGAATTGTCGATGAAACTGATCAACAAGCGCGGGGCGGTGCGCGAGCGCAGGCTCGTTTCCTATTCCATCGATGTCGGCGAAGAGAAGAGAGACCGCAAGAGCATCATGTTCTTCGAGTATCCCGGTGATGTAAAGGGCACGGGATTCCTCACGTGGGATTACGATGAACCGGGTAAAGACGACGACAAGTGGCTTTATCTGCCCGCGATGAAAAAGACCCGTCGCATCAGCGGCTCGTCTGCCAGGCAGGATTACTTCATGGGTAGCGATTTTACATACGACGATATGGGCAGTCGCTCCGTGGATGAAGATACGCACGAGCTACTCGGGGAGGAAATCATCGATGGGTACAAGTGCTGGAAACTGGAGTCTGTTCCAAAAGACAAGCGCGATATTTTTTCCAAAAAGATAGCCCTGATACGTCAGGATTGCCTGATACCGGCCAGGGTGGAGTACTACGACAAGCTGGGCAGGCTGCACCGCCGCCTCGAAATGTCAGATATCGCCAGAGTGGACGGTTTTTGGGTCGCCCGGAAGATGCACATGAGCAACGTGCAGACGGGGCATCAGACGATTCTTGAAATCAAGAATCCGAAATACAACATTCCCGTGGAGGAAGCAAAGTTCAACGTCACCGTTTTGGAGAAAGGCAGGCTCTAATGACAAGTGCAAGCAATTTCTCTACAGGATTCCTGCCGGTACTTTTCCTGTTCTTGTCGGTGCATGCCGTAGGGGGCCAGGAGAAAGGAGTGGTACCGTGGCAGTTCAAGGGGTTTGTCGATACCTACCACGCCTTCTGCACCAGGGAACCGAATGACCTCATGTCTTCCCGTGCCCGGGTAAGGGGGGAGATAGGCAAAAGCTCTGGAGGATCATCGCTTTACGTCTCGTTCAACATCACTTACAACGCTTTGCTGAAGGAGCGCACGGGGGGGGAATTACGGGAGGCGTATCTCGATCACCGGGAGGAGAATTGGGGGTGTCGTCTAGGGCGGCAGTTTGTCATTTGGGGAGCGGCAGACGGAGTGCGCGTTACCGACTTGGTTTCGCCCATGGATATGACAGAGTTTCTGGCACAAGATTATGATGATATTCGCATGCCCGTCAACGCCTTACGGTTCTTTGTCTTTAAGGACAAGATGCAATTCGAATTGCTCGTCGTGCCCGCTTTCGAGGGATACAGGCTGTCCACTGATGCCGCCAACCCGTGGAGCGTGCTACCTAAAGAAAGTCTTCTGCCCCTTGTCTGGAACGAGAAGGGAAGCCTCCCCAAACTCCGCCTATCCAACATGGAATACGGGGGAAGGCTCTCTTTCACCTTGCCAGGAGTAGACTTCTCTTTGGCCGCACTACACACGTGGAACAAGATGCCCGTCCTCACGTACCAATCGTCAGCCACGAAACTCTCCGTCTCGCCCCACCATTACCGCATGGGGTTCGTCGGAGGCGATGTCTCAAAACCCTTGGGACAATTCGTGTTACGCGGCGAAGCGGCTTTCAACATCGGAAAACATTTCAATTACATACCGCAAGCCGAATCCTCGGGCCAAAAGGGGTTCAACACCATAAATTGGCTGGTGGGGATGGACTGGTACGCTCCTCGCGAGTGGATTGTGATGGTCCAGTTTTCTTCCGAGCATATTTTCAAGAGCGAAAGCTATATCGCCCAGTCCCGGCACAGCTCGCTCCTCACGCTCAACGTGTCGAAAAAACTATTGGCCAACACCTTGCAACTTTCCAACTTCACCTACTTCGACCCCAACCACACGGGCTGGTTCAGCCGCTTTGCAGCCGATTATGCCTTGAGCGACCAACTCCGCCTCTCGGCTGGCTATGACTGGTTCGGGGGCAACGGAGGCATGTTTGGTTTATACAAGCATAATTCGGAAGTGTGGGTGAAGGCAAAATACAGTTTTTAAAATTTGTAATGTCTCTAAAACATTATCTTCAATGACGATAAACAAAGATACACCTATACACCGTATTTTGGCTGCTTATCCGCAGCTGATACATCGGTTGGTAAAACGAGACCATTGGTATGCTTATCTGAATAATTCACCGTCGACCTGCGCATCGGATAAACGCACCACCGTCGAGAACATTGCCTTTCTAGCGGGAGATGACACAGACGCACTCTTGACTTTTCTCAAAGAAGAGATCGAACGCAACGATATTCAGTTCAGGTATTGATAACGACTGAAAAATCATCTTTAACACCCCCTCCCGAAAAAGGTACAAAAAGAGATAATTGTTATATAAATAAACAATGGTACAGAAAATTCTATTTTATCTATTGGCACCGATACTTATGAGCATCAGTGTATCGGCTCAAACAGGGCGAGGACGAATCGCGGGCGTGGTCATTGACAACACAGGCGAAGATCCACTGCCTGGAGCAACCATCTTTATTGAGGAACTGAAAAAGGGCAGCGTAGCCGACAAAAAAGGCGAGTTCTCTTTTTCAGGCGTTCCTTTCGGTACTTATACATTAACCGTAAAGTTTATGGGTTACCAAACGGCTATCCTAAAACATACTGTGGCAAAGGAGAGTGCACAGAAAACCATTATCAGCCTGAAAGCCGAAGCCAAGAAGTTGGACGAAGTAACGATAAGGGCTAAAAGTAAAGCACGTAGACTCAAAGATTCTTCTATGCCAGTATCAGTCATTGCAATGGACGAAGAGAAAGGGGTCGTGTCAAGTGTGGATGACATCCTTTCACGCATGGCAGGAATTACCTTGAGGTCATCCGGCGGAATGGGAAGTGTATCAAGGCTTTCGGTAAGAGGGCTTGAAGGCAAGCGTATCGGCGTATTTATTGATGAAATGCCTATGAACGATAACAACGATTTTATCAACCTAAACGACATTCCCACAGACATGATAGACCGGATAGAGATTTACAAGGGCATTGTACCGGCAAAACTTGGAGGTTCAGCAGTAGGAGGAGCGGTCAACATTGTCCTCAAAGAATATCCAGCCAAGTATCTAGATGTGGGCTACAGTATCAAGTCGTTCAATACACACCAATTCAATACCGTGTTCAAAAGAAACGATCAGAAGAGTGGATTGGAGTATGGTTTGGGGGCGGTGCTCTCACATTCCGATAACAGCTACACAATGGAATCGCCATTCCGTAAAGGGCAGATGATCCGTCGCGACCACGATCGCTTTAACAAAGTGATGGTGGGAGGAAGTATCAAGTCGAAAAAATGGTGGTTTGACGAAGTAAAGTTAGAACCTGCCTTTACCAAATCATCACAGCAGATACAGGGCATTGAGTACAACATACAAGAGGCTCGAAATTTTTCTGAAGCATACATCTTTGGAGCAAAATTGGAGAAGAGGGATTTCCTTTTTCCTCGCTTGTCATTCGAAGCCAATACGCAGTATTCTTATACTTTGTTTCGTTTTGTAGATAAAGCACCTCATAGCTATAATTGGGACGGTACGACATCTAATCCGGTTAGCGATTTTGGAGGAGAGATAAAACCCTATCCCAGTGATTTGCATAGCGGTAAACACACCGTGTTGCAGAAAATAAATTTGGATTACCCCATAGGTATCGGACATAGCCTAAACCTGAACGTTGTATATAACTACACCAAGGGATTGCCCAAAGACCCCTTACGTGACAAGGCTATGGGATATCAAACGAGATTCAATAGCGACATGCACAGCTTGGTAGCAGGTGCTACCCATGAATGGACATCAAGCAACAATAAGTGGATGAACGCACTGTCGGGTAAATTCTACTATTACCACATGAAAACAACAACAGCGGATATGCTGGGGGCAGGCAGAAGAAAAAGAATAGATTTAAGCAAGACAGATTTCGGATTGAGCGATGCCTTTCGCTATGCTATAATCCCTGAATTTCTAATCAAAGCGTCCTTGGCGTACGACGTGAGAGTCCCTTCCGATTTAGAACTGTTGGGCAACGGATTTCTTGTTGTACCGTCTCCTGACCTCAAGCCGGAAAGAAACATGAATCTCAATGTCGGATTCTTTGCGGAAACGTTCAACCGAAAAGACAACCGCTTTCAGGTAGAGATGAATTTTTTTGCCATGTACCTCAAGGACATGATACGTCTCACGGGCGGAGCATTGCAATCACGTTATCAAAACTTCGGAGAGATGCGCACTTTAGGCGTTGATTTGGAGGTCAAGTGGGATGCCACAAATTTCCTCTACCTCTACGGTAATGGAACCTTTCAGGATCTGCGGGATACGCGTAAACATGAGGCGTCGTCATCTGCTCCCAACCCTACTAAAGGAAATCGTATGCCCAACATTCCTTACTTGTTTGCCAATGTGGGATTAGAACTTCACCGAGAGAATCTCTTCGGGGGTAAAGGTCAAGAAAGTCGCCTATATACAGAAGGGGCGTACATCGAAGAGTATTTTTACGATTTTGAGCAAAGCATTTATCAAGAACGTCGTATCCCCCGCTCCTTTACGCTGAACCTTGGATTGGAACATAGCTTCCTGACAAAAAAAGTCATTCTTGGAGTGCAAGTAAACAATGTAACTAACAGCAAGCTCCTTTCGGAGCTTAACCGTCCGCTACCCGGACGAAGTTTCCTGGCTAAAATTCGTTATATACTGAAATAGCATTATAAATAAAGATGTATTAATCATTAAAAAGAGAAAGTATGAGAAAAAGTATTTATTCCGTGTTGTTACTGGTACTGAGTTTCACCTCTTGCCAAAAAGAAAATCCCGAACCTGCCTTGCCGGTCTCGGACAACTTAATCATTACGGCATTGCCCAATCCCGGAGGAGAAACAGGCGTCTATTACATGCAAATGATAGGCGACCTGCTCCCCTCTTCTTACGACAATAAGAAGGCTATTCCAACCCCATTCATGGCGGGTCCCTGCTTACATGGCGATGACGTGTATGTAATGCCCGGTTGGGACTCTCAACAAGAAGTTGTGAAATACACCCGAACAAAAGATGGCAGATTGCAAAAGCAAGGGGCGTTACCCATCCCTCCAAAGAGTGGGGCTTCAGTGGTCACTGTACAAAGTTCGGAAAAGGCTTATATGTCGCTGGCTCATATCGGGAAAATCATGATTTTCAATCCATCCACAATGGCTAAAACCGGAGAGATTGACATTACGGAGTACGGTGTAAGCGACAAGAATCCAAACCCCGCGGCGATGATCATCAGGGATGGATTGCTCTTTGTAGGGCTTAGGCAAACTGGCAGTGGCTACTATCCGAAGCATCACCAAGCAGATATGCTACTCATCGATACCAAGACCGATAAAGTGGTAAAGTTGATCAGTCAGAAGGAAGCAGGCTTTTCCGATATTACTCGTGCCGTTGACCAACGTTCCATCTTCATGGATGAGAAAGGCGACATCTATGTCAACTGCTATGGAGGATATGGTGCAGAAGGTCATAAGGCAGGAATCCTTCGTATAAAGAAAGGCGAAACAGAGTTTGACCGAAGTTATGCCTTAGACCCATCCTCCGTGAAGGCTGAAGGTGTAAGTGAAGCAATCGAAGCGTTCCATTGGTTGCAATATGCAGGCAATGGTAAAATGTATGCCATAGCCAATGTTCCAGCTTATGCTTCATCCTCAGATTGGGTGAGTAGCCGTTCGGCAATTGCGGTGGAGGTTGATTTGTATCAAAAGACCATTCGCAAGCTTGACTTGCCTCGAACTTCTGTATGGGGATCGGTAGGATTACATCAGAACACAATCGTATTCGGATTGGACACTGACAAAGATCAGGGTTTCTATCTGTATAATCTCGCCACCAAAGAAGCGAGCAAGGAAGCTGTTGTAAAAACTGCTGGAAAGCCGATACTATACCGACATTTCGGAGAGAAATATTGAGTTCTTCAGAGGTCATTATAACAAAAGTGTGTTGAGGGCAAAGCCGGAAGCTAAACATCGGTTTGGGCTTTGCCCTCTTCTTTTTCACTTCTTACTCAAATAACATTTTTATGAACGCTCTCTCTCAAATACTCAATTCCGCCACGATGGGGCACCCCCGTCGCTTGCGTCCGCTGATAGGCTGGACGATTGCGGAGTACTTTTTCCGTGGCGCACCGTACGGGGCAATGCTGCTCGTGGTGTGGGAGGTATTCAAACCTCTGCAAGATCCCGGCATGTCGATAAACCTCGTGAACATCGGTTGGGCGTGCTTGTTGCTCTTCATCTCTCTTATCTGCCTTTGGTTAATTGCCAAGAAAGCCTACCTCGTAGCCTATCGCGACGGTTACGAAATATGTTGTAACGGCCGTTTGGCTGTGGTCGATCACTTGCGCCGCCTGCCGATGAGTTTCTTCAACAGTCGTGATCCCGGCGACATCGGGGCATACATTGTCAGCGACTACAACAATGTGGAAATGCTTACCACTCACCTTATCGGTCAGTTCTTTGGCGGGCTGGCGATGCCCATCGTTGCTTTGGTGTCGCTCTTGTTCTTCAACTGGCAATTGGCTTTGGCAGCAGCAGCTGTCATTCCATTGGCATACCCTATGATGTTGCTTACCAATCGTTTTGTGGCAACCTTGGGCAAGAGGCATCAAAAAATAAAGACCAATGCCGCTTCGCGCATGATCGAGTATATACAAGGTATCCGCCTGATTAAGGCTTTCAACCTGAGCGGCAATAAGTTTGAACGCTTGGAACGAGCTTTCCGTGATCTCAAGCGGGAGAGCATCCGTTTGGAAGCGGCTCCCGCACCCAGCATCACGCTGGCTTCCACTCTACTCAATGGCGGCCTGGTTCTTATTATGCTACTTGGCTTCTCAATGTTGTTAAATGCTAAAGTCTCCATGCCCGTGTACATCATGTTCCTGCTGGCAGGGTCGGCTATCTATGCCCCACTCATCAACGCCTTGACCTTTATCGCCCTCATCAACTACATGAAGCTGGGAGCCGAACGCATTGATGCTCTTTGTAAAACGCCCGTACTTCCGGAGGGTATAATAGAAAATGTTGTCAACTCGGAGATAGAGTTCCGTCACGTCAGCTTCGGCTATAATGCCGACACTCCCGTACTTCGGGATGTATCGCTTACCATTCCCGAAAAGGAACTGACCGCTTTTGTGGGGCCATCGGGTTCGGGAAAAACGACATTGACACGACTCATTGCCCGTTTCTGGGATGTAAGCGAGGGGGAAATCCTATTTGGCGGACGAAACATCAAAGACTACACCGTGCATACACTGATGCAACAAGTTTCCATCGTCTTTCAGGATGTGCATCTCTTCAATGATACCATTTATAACAACATCCGCGTGGGACGTGAGACAGCTACCCGCGAAGAGATAGAAGCTGCCGCACGCAAGGCGCAATGCCACAACTTCATCACCGCCATGCCCGACGGCTACGAAACGATGGTGGGCGAAGGAGGCAGCACACTATCCGGTGGAGAGAAACAGCGTATCTCTATTGCCCGTGCTATTTTGAAAGATGCACCCATCGTATTGCTCGACGAGGCAACTGCTTCGCTCGATCCCGAAAACGAGGTTCACATCCAAGATGCTATCAACGACTTGGTGAAAGAAAAGACTGTAGTCATCATTGCTCATCGCTTGGGCACAGTGATAGGTGCTAATAATATTGTAGTGATAGACCAAGGACGGGTGGTGCAGCAAGGCAAGCATCAAGCTCTTTTGGCAGAGGAAGGACTGTATCGCAATCTTTGGGAGGAACAACAGCGGGTAAAAGGATGGAAGTTCTAACAATCGAATAAACAGTAAGGCTATGGATACAAATAAACGTAAGACCGGGCTGGCACGGTTGATAGAAATTGCCGGCACTAAACGTCGGCTACTCATCGGAGCGATGTTGCTGGCAGTTATTACCGCCATCATGCAGTTTGTGCCGATCATAGCGGTGTACAATATTCTCATCGAGTTGGCTGAGCATGCGCTTGATCCCTCATTAATTGACAAGGCATACATCTGGCAGTGGGGGTATATTGCCTTGGGAGCTTTCTTCGCTTTCGGAGTGCTCACGTTTGCTTCCCTCATGCTCTCGCACATTGCCGCTTTCAACATTCTGTATGAAATACGAATGCAACTAGCACAAAAAATGGTTCGTTTGCCCTTGGGGTTCTTTTCCCGCCGGGCTTCGGGAGAACTGAAGAAGATAATGGGCGACGACGTGGAGCGTATCGAACTGTTTATTGCCCACCATATCCCAGACATCGTAACTGCCGTACTTTTTCCGCTGATTCTCGTCAGCTATATGTTTGCCGTAGACTGGCGGTTGGCTATCGTAGTATTGGCTGTGCTGGCGGTGGCATTCTATGTGATGGGAAGAATGTACACCGGCAAAAAAATCCGGGAGGTTTCCGGGCGATACGTGGAGACCTTAGGTAGAATGAATGCCAGTATTGTGGAATATATTCGTGGTATTCAGGTGGTGAAGACCTTCACCGAATCGACTAATGCCTATCGCAAACTCAATGACGACATCAAGGAGTACCGCAAATTTGCCAATGAGGTAAACGTACAATACCAACCCACATATGTAGGTTTCCTTACCATACTCTCTTCGGCACTACTTTTCATCATTCCCGTGGCGGTATGGCTACTGGTGAGAAGTGCTTCGTATACGGCTTTCGTGCCGGTGATACTGATGTTCCTGCTTTTTGGGGTGACGATCTTCTTTCCTGTGCTCAAGCTCTTGTGGATAGGCGGTTTCCTGAACCAGAATAATATGGGTATACAGAAGATAGACGATATTCTTTACATGGATGAAATCGAAGAGCCTGCCGTTCCCCGGCAACCCCGAGACGCTTCGGTGGAGTTTCGCGACGTCTCCTTCGCGTATGACAGCACGCCGGTTCTCAAAGCAGTCTCTTTCATAGCTCATCCCGGCACGGTAACAGCATTGGTCGGTCCTTCGGGGGCAGGCAAAAGTACCGTTGCCATGCTTGCCGCCCGATTCTGGGATATTCAAGAAGGAGAAATACTGGTCGGAGGAGTACCTGTCAAAGAAATTTCCATTCCGGTATTGATGGACAACGTGGCTTTTGTTTTTCAGGACAATACGCTCTTTTTCGATACCATCGAAGAGAATATCCGCATGGGCAATCAAGAGGCAACCTTTGAAGAGGTGACACGGGCTGCTGAAGCAGCACAATGCCATACGTTTATAGAAGCCTTGCCCGATGGTTACCAGACGTTGGTGGGCGAAGGGGGTACATATCTCTCAGGTGGTGAGGCGCAACGTATCGCCTTGGCTCGTGCCATCTTGAAAGATGCGCCTATAATTCTGCTGGATGAAGCCACCGCTTTTGCCGATCCTGAAAACGAAGGCAAGATATTGGACGCCTTTTCTCATTTGACAAAAGGTAAAACGGTACTGGTCATCGCCCACCGTTTGGGTACAGTCACCAATGCCGACCGCATCCTGTACATGGATAAAGGAGTGATAGCCGAAGCGGGTACACACGAGGAGTTGCTCGCCCTTGGGGCGCGGTACGCACAAATGTGGAAAACGTATAACCGGACCAAAGAATGGACGATCGGGGGAAAGAAACAGATGAAAACTCATGCCCATAGAAAACAATGACCGCGATGAAAAGACTGTATCTTCTTCAAAATTGATGGTAAATTTCTTACCTCGTTTTCAAGTCGGTAATTATCCTTTTTTTTACTTACTTTAATAAGAAAAAACAAGCGCTGACCGAACTAGATAAACAACTAGAGGAAAACTTGCCACCAAGTTTGAAGAAGAACCGAAGTCTTGTGCAGATTACTCGTTTCGAAAGAATTGCATCAATACAATCTTCTACAGAACAACGCAAGGCATCAATAGCTGACATTATTGATGAGGTTATCAGTTTTTCCAATTCGGGAAAGAATCTTGAAAAAACTTCCGAACGCCGGGTATATTCGCTTTCACATCCATGCGCAGTTTGGAGGAGACGGTAAAGCAAGCCGAACTTGAAAAGAGAGAGTTTTGCACTCACGGGGACCAACGGGCAGCCTGACAGCAAAGTCATACATCCTCCCCAAAGTCATACATCCTCCCCGTCGTGTAACCTCCCCAATTCCCGCCTGAGCGGCATTGTGTTTGCCCTCCTCCCTTGATGTTATTCGTGAAGGTTCCTGAAAACAGGAGATGTTCTGTATCACCATGAAGATTTTAGCGGGCAGGTAATTAGGGATATTCAGTAAATGTCTTTAAACAGTAAGATGGCATATGAAGATGACTTGCTAATATCATCTCATATGCCATTTTTATTATCTATTTTTTCTCTCTGACCTAAAATCTTCTCCTTTTGGGCACGATGTTCCGGAAGAAGCCTGAGACTTCTTTTAATAGATTCTTTATACTTATACTATGCAGCTTTCTTCTGTCTGTTTTTGATTTTATCAATCATCAATATGGCATTTGCCGTATGTATTCCAAAGAAAATCCACAGGATTTCTGTTTTCCTGTTCCGTGCTTTGATTTTCGATAGTGAGTAATGCTGTTTTTGCGTACCGAAACTGCCTTCAAGCCTGGTGGCTCTTTCCCTGGAGAGTTCACTCCTGAGAACCTTCCTCACCGCCTCGTCCTTTGCAGCTCTTCCCTTACGTACAAAGGAGGTTGATATCCCATATTTTGTACAGACTTCCTGCCCCGATTATTGGCGTATATGGAATCGGCGGCCACACATCTTACCCTCACATTTATCAGTTTCTGATGCATACGGATACAATCCTTCAGACGTATGCCCTCATTGAATACCTTGAAAGAGATGTGCTCGATAAACGAGATTCCGTCTATCGGGTAGGTCGGCTCAAAACTTGTTTTACCAAGCCGGCTCATAGCAGCCTCCATTCGTTTGGGTTGATAAATTTACAGCATTCTTCGTGAACAAGGTAACTTATCCGCTTATTATTTACTATCCGATGTGTTTTTATCCACTGGGTAGAGGTAGTTATCGGTTCTCCGCAGACTTTGCATCTCCGCATTTGCTTTTCCCACAAATTGCGTATGGCGTATTGACCGTTGAAATGTTCCAAGAGGTTTCTCGTGTGCCGTTTGTCAAAATAAGTTTTCCATTGCACGTCATACGGGTTGGATTCACCCACTATCAGCACGTGGTCTGTCTTAGGGACATCGCATACGCTTTTCAAGGCAAAGAGCATTTTCTCTCCGTTCTTTTTCAGCCATACGCCGAACCTCCAGTGGTTCTTGCCTAATGTGTGATAGTATTTACGGGATACCCAAGTCTTGCATTTGTTCGGGTGTCTCCTGTCTGCCCACCTGCGTATTTTCTTGTACAACAGATAGTCCATTTTAACTTTGACCTTTCCGCATGAACAGCTTTTATAGTAGTTGCTCCACCCCTGTATGATGGGGTTCAGCATTCTGATAAGGGCTATCTTCGCGGAAGGACTGAAACTGTTCCTGCGACCCAAGCGGGATTGTGAAAGGCCTACCTCTTTGGCTATACTCTCGAACGGAAACACAGAATGAAGACTGTCAAGTTCACTCGCATGAAAACTCTTACGATATTTTTCCAGAATATCGAATTCTGTAAACCCTAAAGTAGGGTGAATTTCTGAAATATTTTGTATCTTCGCCATATCTTAGGGTGGATATTTCCCCCGTTTTGGCTGTCAAACCGTATTTTAGGGGGAATACCTAAAGATACAAAAAAGCCAACTAACTCGCAATACTTTTAGTATGAATTAGTTGGCTAATTTTATAGGATTTAATGAATATCCCTAATTATGGTCCATTTCCCGAATACACGAGCCGTTAACGTGTATGCCACTTTCCGCGGTTCCAAAAACGGAACTGCAGTTTTTTGTTGAGGGGGGCTGGCGTCCTTGACGCACCGACAAGTACTGCAACTGTCCGCCAAGTAGGCTGTTTGTTTTTTTACACCCCGTCTTCATGTTTACAAAAGTCCGGCATATAACCATATTTCCAGTTTCCGTTTATTCATTTGCCACTTGAACCCAACAGTGTAAAAATAACATTCGACAAGGAGCCCTGTGTCTGTCCCTTGTCAAATGCACTATGGTATTTATGTTTCCGTGATTTATTCTACGGGGACTTCGATGGCCAAGACGCTTGAACCGGAAACGGACCTGATCTGAGTTTCCTCCACTTCCCACACCCCGATGCCATCGCGACGAGAAAGTGGAACATCCTGTACATTGATGCTGCCTTCCAGCACAAAAATATACACTCCGGTATTTTTTTTATTTAGCCGGTATGTTATCTCCTGCCCGGCATCGAAGGTTCCCATGGAAAACCAGGCATCCTGCAACAGGTGCGCCGGTGTTTCCCCGCCTTCCGGGGAGATAAACGTGCATAATTCATTATGTTTCAAAAAGGGACGGATATCATAATTGTGATATTTGGGCTCCGTGTTCCTTACCCCAGGAACTACCCATATCTGCAGGAACTTCAAGATCTCGGTCATACTCCCGTTATACTCGCTGTGGAACATGCCGGATCCCGTACTCATGACCTGAATCTCCCCGGGAGTTATGGTACGTTCGTTTTTCACGTTGTCCCCGTGCCGCAAATACCCTTGCAGGGGAATAGAGACAACCTCCATGTTGTTATGCGGATGCATGCCAAAACCTTTACCGGGAGCAACCGTGTCATCATTCAACACGCGCAACGCGCCAAACTGCATCCGCCCGGGATTATAATAATCGGCAAAACTAAACGTGTGATACGTTTTCAACCACCCATGATCAAAATAACCTCTCGTTTCTGCTTTATCAACAATATACTTCATATTTTCAATTTTTAAATTCTCAATTAATGAATTCGATCTATTTTACAACAAATCAGTTTACCCGGAAACCTTCCGGCAGAAGCCGTTTCCATCCCGGATACTTTTGTATACACATGACAACAAACGTGCATAAAGAAACCAACCGCCGGCTCTGTCGCCCGACATTTGCCAGAACCTTTTCAACAAGCCGGTAGCCGATTCTACGCCTTTTCAAATCCGGCGGGACTTCGGTACGCGTCAAATACACGACTCCGTTTGAAGATTTTATGTATCCTATTTTTTGCCACATGCCTGCCGGTATGAAATTTATACTGGCGAGTGTAGCTGTTATCGACTAACTTATAATCTTCTTCCATTCATCTCTTGTCTTCCGGTAAAAAACAAACATGTTTTTCTTGTCATTAGCATTTAATCAAACACGATCAAGCGGTCATCAAGAGGGGTAAACTCCTTGTTCCCGGGCTGTTGCAGGGGAGAGCCGAAAGGCATCTGCGCGATCAACTCCCAATCCGGATTTATTTTCCACTCTTTCCTCACCTCTTTATCTATCAATGGATTGTAATGCTGCAAGGAAGCCCCGAAACCGGCGTCCTCCAACATGGTCCAAATGACCAGTTGATGCATGGCCGATGTCTGTTGGGACCAAACAGGGAAACTTTCCTTGTATGTCGGGAAAGATGCCTGCAACTTCTTCACGACTGCCGTATCCTCAAAGAAAAGAACAGTACCGTAACCGGCGGCAAAACTCGTGTCGATTTTCGCTTCCGTCCTAGTAAAATCTTCCGCAGAACGCGCCATTTTTCTTAAAATCTCTTTCGTGATCATCCACAATTTTTTATGATGTTCTCCCAGCAACAACACGACCCTGGTGGATTGAGAATTGAAAGCGGACGGAACGTGAAGCAATCCGAACTCAAGAATCTCTCTTATTGCCTCGTCCGATACAGGTGAAGAATTTGTCAGGTGATAATAACTTCTCCGGTACTTCAATGTTTCTTTAAAATTCATTTGCATAATAACAATAATTAATTTAACAAGGTTGATGTATTTTTTTTCAAAGATACGGAATGGCGGCCTGTTTTATCAAGTATATTACAAACCAAAATTTGTCAAAAACAAAACTAAAGCTATATTTGCAAACAAAAAACGCCAACATGTCTCATCGAACTATGAACCTCATCGAACATTTTGCCCGGTCAAAAGACAAGTGCATTTTGACCGACTCTCTTTTTTACGATACAATCATGTATTCCGGTTTCTCAAAAGAACTCGTGTGCGAGAACGCTTTCTTTTTTCTAATGGTCACAAGCGGGAAAGCGAAAGTCTACACCCGGCACACGCGGGATTACACGTGTCATATCGGAAAAAATGATTTGCTTGTTATTCCTGCATCCATGACGGCCACATTTCAACAATTGAGTGAAGATTACGCCATGCACTGCCTCGTGTTTACTCCCCCGTTTTTCTACAGCTTGCCTTCCAGCCAATTCCTGTACGGGAAATTGTGTGAGTTTGTCACAAGGTATTCATTCGCGTCCATACATTTGAAAAATGATGCCGGCACCTATTTTAAAAAGACCTTTTCACTATTTCGGGGATACCGTACAGGAGAACTCTTGCACCAGGAAGGAATTTACGGTCATTTATGTAATTTTTTTATTTTAAATGTGGGAGACGTTTTTTTTTCCTCCCTCGAAGACGCCTCACCCGCCATATCCAACAAAAGCTGGATATACTACAAGTTCAAGGAGCTGTTGTTTGAGCATTACCGCCGCCAACACAAGATACGTTTTTACGCGGAACGCCTGTCCGTCTCTGGCATTTACCTGTCGAGAATTGTCAAAGAAGAGACGGGTGAGACTATACATGGACATATCACAAGATTACTCTACGTGGAAGCTAAAAAAATGCTCTCCTGTTCAAAAAACGACATCCAGAAAATAACCGATGCCCTCGGTTTTACAGACCAGGCGTCCTTCAGCAAGTTTTTCAAGCGATTCGCCGGAGTTTCTCCCACGGAATACAGAAACAACATAAAAAACAATAAGAACTCCTGTTTAGAAAAATATCCTAAGTAGAGATTTCAGCAAATATCAAAGAGTTTTTTTGAGATCCAGAATATTCATAAACAATCATTCATGGTTAAATAGCAAAGACACTAAAAGATAAAAAAGTGATATATAAAACTCAAGGCTGACCGGCATATTAAAGGCCGGTCAGTCATTGTATTCGAAAGGTGGGGATATAACCACTACAACATCCATCGTCGGGACGTTCATTCTCATTCATGCAGACATCCGTCCCACCTTCCAAGGTCCGATGCTTTCCGGCAAAAGGAAAAAGCGCCACCCTTGCCTGACAAGGACTTACCTGACCTTAGCTACCCTGAATCTTTGTGTCCATATTTATCCTTTTTAATTTTATATATGTAATATCTTGCAGATAAAAAGCCAATAGAAACCCTTTTTTCGGAATCACTCCAAGCACGGGAGCGTATGGCAGCCTTCTTGGCAAGACCTTTAAAACTATAAGACAAGCTATCCATAAATATATCCATTATACCAGAGTACTATTACCATTCATAATATAAATAATTTATGCAAACTTATTATACCAGGTGCACAGATTTGAATAATATCTGAAACAGGTTTTCATTATTTACTTACCACAAATTAGGGCTTCTGATAAATCCTGTACGGAATACTCAACTGCTGCCTGTACCCTCCAATCCCGAATGTAGTCGTGACCTCCTCTACGAGATACACGCCGTTCTTGGACGGGTTACGGAAATCGATCAGTTCCACCTGTACGGCAGGAGACAGCCCGAAATCCCCGAATAT
>NZ_JAJKHN010000061.1:0-41359 GCF_020982715.1 Bacteroides sp. 1_1_30 | reverse complement strand
TCATAAGAAAATATAGGCACTGACTGAATTAGCTAAATGAGCGGAGAAAAACTTACCACCAAATTTGACGAAGAACCGGATTTCTACTCATTTGGGGATTAATCGTCTTTCACAGAATTCACGGCAAGTTGTCGGATATTATGACTTTACAGATGATTATTATCTACATTCCAATTCTAAAGGAAACACATGGGTGGTGAGTCATGGTGGAATTTTCTACTATAATACATCTTATAAACGATTTGTACAGATTAAGAATCTGAAAGTACCCGTAGAGGATATGGATAAACGGGCGTTCGTAACGGATGATGGTGTTTTGTGGATTTTCACCCAACAAACAGGGGAGCTGTTACAGGTTTCGCAGGATGCTTTTGATTGTGACACATTATCAATTCATTCAACTGTTTCATCTACTAATTTTCATGCGAAACCTATTGAAGATGTCTTTTATCAGAATGGCGTTCTCTGTTTTATCGATAGTGAGCATGATCTTTATGTTTATGATATTTCCCGACAATCTAAAATTTATATTCGTAACCTTTCTTCATTAGTGCAGAAGAATGGAACTATTGCAGGAATAGCCCTTTTCTATGAAGATATTATTATTGGTTTTCGAACGAATGGGTTAGTCCGTCTCCGTACTTCACAAAAATATAAAGAAGAAGTGGTCGACCGGAATGTACGTATATATAGTATTTATCGAGATCCTCATCAGAATGTCTTATGGGTTGCTTCGGACGGACAAGGAACGATTATGTATGCTAAGAAATATTCTATTGCCACCAATTTGATGCTCAATCAACTGTCATCTAACTTAAGCAGGCAGGTACGTTCTGTTATGACAGACAATAGTGGTGGGCTATGGTTCGGGACGAAAGGTGATGGACTGCTGCATATACCGGATTATCGTGAGAATGAGGAGGCTTCTGCCGTTACAGTTTACTCTCCTGAAGGAAAGCAAAATGTTGTGTCTTATATACGATGGAATAAAGAATTTCCCGTTTATAAATTGGTTCAAAGCCGTTATATGGATGGCTTTTGGATAGGATCTGGAGATCCGGGACTATTTTACTATTCTTTTGAAGACAAAGCTTTGCATTCTGTGGAGAATCTGCCGGCACAACCCACCGAGATACATGGCATTTATGAGGAAAATGATAGTGTACTTTATGTGGTGACAGCCGGTTCCGGTTTTCATAAATTAATACTTGAGAAGCAGGCAGGTACCATTCGTTTCAAGTCGCAGAAAAGTTATCATTTTTTTCACGGTCAGCGAGAAATTACGATGTTCTATCCAATGTTGCCCGAAGGGGATTCTATTTTGTGGCTTGGCAGTCGGGAGAAAGGACTCGTACGGTTTGATAAGCGGACTGAAGAATATAAAGTGATTTCTTTGAAAGAAATGCTTCATAAGTCGGTAGACGATGTGCTCAGCCTGTATCGGACCAAAGAAGGGTTGTTATATGTAGGGACAACATCAGGATTGGTATGTCTGAATTCTAATGGAAAACAGATGAAAGCTACCTATATCGGACGGGAGCAAGGTTTGCTCAATGATATGATTCATGGTGTACTTGAAGATGAGAACGGACTCTTATGGCTTGGTACGAATCGGGGGCTGATTAAATACAATCCGATAAATGGCTCATCACATGCCTACTTTTACAGTGCAGGTGTTCAAATCGGTGAGTTTAGCGATGATGCTTATTACATGTGTCCATATACACAGGAGCTTTTTTTCGGTGGGATTGACGGGTTACTTTATCTGGATAAAGAGGTGCAGGCTGCTCCGGAATTTTATCCGGATATTTTGTTACGTAAGTTGACTGTTGGACATACGCAAGTGGTTCAGGGGGATGGAGATTACTATACAGACGATGGTAAGGCATTACAGTTGAAGGGGACGGAGGTTTCATTTGCACTTTCTTTTGTTGTTCCGGATTTTTTATCAGGAGAAGATATAGAATATTCTTACCAGTTGGAAGGATATGATAAGGATTGGACCTCTTTTAGTAGTATTAATGAAGCCTCATATACAGGAGTGCCGGCAGGTGATTATATCTTTAAGGTACGCTATAAGAGGGATGTATTTGATACGGAATATCGGCATTTTTCTATTCCGGTATATATCCTTTCTCCCTGGTATCGATCGGTGGCGGCTTATTTGGTTTATTTGGTCATTTTCTTGTTGCTGTTAGGGTACGTGATATATTTACTACGTAAAAACTACCTTCAGGAACGGATGATGAAAACACTGATGGGGACAGAAAGTTGCCGGAAATCCGAGACTGTATATACAAACCGTAGGATGCTTGAAGATTTTACTCTTATTTATAATTATTGTGACCAATTGCGTGCAGAGAATCTTTCTTATGAGCAATGTCTTGAGAAAGTGTCACTGATACGCGAAACTGTGATGAACGCACTTCTTAATCCTGACGCTCTGTTTTTGGAAGAACTTAAACAATTCTTTCCGGATCGGTTTATTGTTTCTGCACGTATGAGTATACAGGGAGTTTCTCAAGAGGTGTTACGTACGTTGGAAGAACAAGGGATTGATCATTCTTCTATATCGTCAATGATTCCGGAACACTTAACATTTCCAGTTTACAAGAATGCATTATACAGTATTCTTTATTGCTGCTATCTCCGGATTACTGAAATGAAAGGTACTCATGGCGTAATAGTAGAAATGTCAGAACAGGATGGTAAGATGCAGCTACATTTTTCTTCTAAAGATGCTACTGCGAAAGCGTTGTATGAATATCTTTCAGATAAAGCTTCTTCAGTGACGGAGAAAGATTCCGATCATGTGTTTGCTGTGCATTTACTTTTAGGTTTTGTACGGTCGGCTTTGGAACGTATTCATGCCGTTCTTCGTTATGATGATGAGAGTGGTAGTCGGTTGACGATTATCTTTGAACCGGCGGTCTTGACAGTGGCAGGTGAACAAGGGAAAAAAACTGTGCTTTTGTTGGAAGACAGAGATGAAATGACTTGGTTGATTAGTAATTTCCTGGCTGATGAATACGTGGTTCATCAAGTAAAGAGTGTGCAGCTTGCTTTTGACGAAATTCGTCGGTCGGCTCCGGCTCTATTATTAGTGGATATGACAATGTATGCCAATGCTGAAAGTACTTTTATGGAGTATGTTAGCCGGAATCGTACTCTGCTTTCAAAGACAGCTTTTATTCCATTGTTAACCTGGAAAGTTGGTTCGGCCATTCAGCGGGAACTGATCTTGTGGTCTGATTCTTATATTGTACTTCCTTATGATATATTATTCTTGCGGGAAGTTGTCCATAATGCTATTTATGGAAAGCGGGAAGCGAAGCAGATATATATGGAGGAACTGGGAGATTTGGCGGGACAGATTGTCTGTACAACTACCGAACAAGCTGATTTTATTCGTAAATTGTTAAAGGTGATTGAAGAAAACCTGGACAAGGAAGAACTGGGCTCAACGTTGATCGCTGATCGTATGGCAATGAGTTCCCGTCAGTTCTATCGTAAATTCAAGGAAATTTCCAATACTGCTCCCGGTGATTTAATAAAGAGTTACCGTATGGAAAAGGCAGCCCGCCTGTTACTTGATGAAGAACTTTCTATTCAAGATGTTATTATGGAGGTCGGTATTTCCAGCCGGTCTTATTTTTATAAAGAGTTTACCCGTCGGTTCGGGATGACACCGAAAGATTATCGGGAACAGCGAAAGGTATGCTGATTGTCAGGTTAAATTCTTTCGTATAGGTGATTAGTTGGGAAACATTATTATTTATTTGTTTGTCACAACCTTGTGCTCTAAATTCCTTTTGTCGATTTTATTGTATTGATTATTAGTGTGTTAATCTGTGCTCTAATTTACCATTCTGTGCTTTAGATATGTGTCTTTATTTTGCCGTTTTTTTGGCAAGGTAGAGCATTGGACTTTTATTCGAATAGCCTTTATTTGCAACAATCTTTTTAAAGGGAATTAACCTTATTACTAATCAAATTTAAAGGAATTATGAATGAAAAACTAAAGTATCTTACCTTATTTGTAATAGGTATGATGTTGAGTTTGGGCATGAATGCTCAATCTGTAAAATCAATCTCCGGTACGGTAACCGATGATCAGGGAGAGGCGGTTATCAGTGGTACGGTGAAAGTTAAAAACGGTAGTACAGGAACAATCACTGACATTAACGGTAAATACACTCTCTCTGTTCCTTCCAATGCCACCTTGGTGTTTTCGTATATTGGTTATATCACACAAGAATTTAAAGTCTCGGAATTAAAGAGTAATGTTCTGAACGTAGTTCTGCAATCGGATACGAAAGCACTGGACGAAGTAGTCGTTGTAGGTTATGGTACCATGCGCAAATCAGACTTGACGGGTTCCATTTCCACAGCCAAAGGTAAAGACATGCTGAAAGCACAATCATTCAATGCGCTTGACGGATTGAAGGGTAAAGTGGCCGGTGTGAATATCTTCTCTAATACCGGTCAGCCGGGTGGAGAATCACGTGTCATCATTCGTGGTATTTCTACTATCAACGCGTCGGCATCACCGCTGTACGTAGTAGATGGAGTGGTGATGTCAAACTTCGAATTGCTTAATCCGAATGATATCGAATCTATCGAAGTATTGAAAGATGCTTCCTCTGCTGCCATCTATGGTGCCCGTGGTGCGAATGGTGTTATCATGGTGACTACCAAGCGCGGTAATGCAGGAAAAGGAGTCCATGTTTCCTATGATGGTTCATTGTCTATCGGTAAGATGGCTAGAAAAATAGACGTAATGGATGCTAACGAATGGATGTCTACCTTCAAGCAGGGATTGGAAAATGCCAACGAATTTCAAGGCAAGAACTTCACAACTGATCTGTCACAGATATTCACAGACGAACGTTTGTTCAATGCAGACGGTTCTCCGAAATATAATACCAACTGGCAGGATGAAGCATCCCGCACTGCCATCTCTCATAACCATCAGATCAGTATCCAACGTACAGGAGAAGGATCTTCTATCGGAGCATTCATTAATTATACCGATCAACAGGGTATTTTGTTGAATTCTTACTTCAAACGTATCAATGCAAAATTGGCGTATGATGACAAACCGACTGATTGGCTGTCTACTTCCGTTAATTTATTAGTAAATCATACTTGGGGTAATAGAACTTCTGATAACCCTTACGGACAAGGCGCATTGCGTACAATGATCGAACAGTTGCCTTTCTTACCGGTTAAGCTGGATGGTGAATATACGCAGACGAACATTATTAATACAAGCTCTATTCTCAATAATCAGACTGATCCTAATAGCGGAAAACAAGGATTCAGCCCGGAAGGTGTAGGTAATCCCGTTGAGTTGCTCGAACGGATGCAGGCTATGCAATATCGTACGCAGATTTTTGGTAATGCTGCTTTGACTTTCCATCTCATGAAAGGATTGGATCTGAAGACCCAGTTCGGTATCGACTATCACAATAATCGTGATGCTAACTATACGCCGTTCACTCCGCGTCCGATGATTAATCAAAGTTCCGAGGGAGCAGCTTCTGCAAATAACTCCAACTCTTTGTATTGGCAGGAAGAAACCTATTTGACTTATGTGAAAGATATAAACAAACATCACATTAATGCAATGGCGGGTATGTCTTGGCAAGAGTATAATTATACCAAATTCGAAGCTTCCGACAGTAAGTATATTGATGACTTCTACGGATATTATAATTTAGGTTCCGGAACGAACCGTCCTTCTGTAGGCAATGATTACGACAAGTGGGCGATGAACTCTTATTTCTTGCGTCTGGCATATTCTTATGACAACAAGTATATGGCTACCGTAACCGGTCGTTATGATGGCTCTTCCAAATTCGGACAGAACAATAAATATGCATTTTTCCCGTCAGTCGGCTTGGGTTGGATGATTTCTAATGAAGACTTTTTGAAAGATAACTCATTGATCAGCAAGCTGAAATTACATACTTCTTACGGTCTGACAGGTAATTCGGAAATTGGTACATATAAATCATTGGCTACGGTGAGCCAGTCGAATACGATCATTGGTGATGCTCTGCATGTAGTGTCTTATCTGGACAATATGCCTAATCCGGACCTGAAATGGGAAAAGACAGGACAGTGGGACTTAGGATTCGAGTTGGGTTTATTCAATAACAGACTGAATTTCGATATTTCCTATTATTATAAGTATACTTCGGATTTGTTGCTCGACCGTCCGGTTCCTGAATCAACAGGTTACTCTTCCATTATGGATAATATTGGAGCCGTTTCCAATCGTGGTGTAGATATTCTGGTTACAGCATATCCTATTCAGACACATGATTTCCAGTGGACTTCCACTCTTAATTTAGGTTTCAACAAAAACCGTGTAGAGAAGTTGGATGAAAGTGCATCTGTTGATCCTGTCACCGGTAAGCGTCAGATTACGACCGACGGTTTTGTGGGTTACGATATGTTGATTCGTGAAGGTGAAGAGCTTTCCTCTTTCTATGGTTATAAGCGTGCCGGTATTTACGATGGTATTCCGTCTAACTGGGATCCGGAGACAATGAACATACCTTCCACTATCGGTGAAAAGGTAACTTATAAGAAACGCGAAATTATCGGTAACGGATTACCTGACTGGATGGGCTCATTCATCAATACCTTCAATTATAAAGGATTTGATTTGACTTTAGACTTCCAGTTTACATGGGGGGTGGACGTGATGCAAGAATATTATCACTCTACTGTAGCCCGTTTCCTAACTAACGGTATAGACCGTCTTTATAAGGAAGCATGGCATCCAACTCTCAATCCGTCGGGTAAAGAACAGGCAATTCGTCTGAATAACTTTGGTCAGGGAGCTAATAACCAGGCAGATGATGACTGGGTTTGCAATGGTTCTTATTTGCGTTGTAACATGATTCAGCTCGGATATACCTTCAATCCGACACTGATTAAGAAGATCGGTCTGTCTTCATTGCGTTTGTATGCGAATGTGAATAACGCATTCCTGATTACTTCTAAGGACTATAACGGATATGATCCGGATAACTCATCTCGTTTAGGTGACAACAAATGGGGGGCTAACCGCCAATTCTTCACCTATCCGCGTCCGAGAACGTTTACGTTCGGTCTTAATGTAGCATTTTAATTCACCGTTATAAAAACCATAAGAATTATGAAACTATTAAAAGTATATATATCTGTATTTTGTATGTGTTCACTTTCTGTGTTGCTGAATTCATGCGACGATTTCCTGAAAGAAGAACCATTGGATATGAAGTCATCTGACCAATTCTGGAAGACGAAAGCTGATGCGGAGTCGGGTGTGAACGCATTGTATTTCGGTGGTGTACCTTATTTACACAACACTGATGTAGGCGGTGGCTGGACTCCTAAAGCGACAATGTGGGGTGGTATTGTGTCCGGATTGTACGTTGATAAGCGTAAGGATAGAACATTTACTACGGCATCCGAAGGGTGTAACTTCAATATTGAATCTTTTGATGATATTGCAATGAAATACTGGCATGAGTTTTATAAAGGTATTTCACGTGCCAACTTTGTTATTGCCAATATTCCGACAATGACCGGTGTGCTGGATGAAGCTACTATTAATAATTATGTGGCTCAAGGTAAATTCTTCCGTGCATATGGATATTTCTGGCTGGTCAAAGAATTTGGTGGTGTTCCTTATATTTCAGAACCTTACACATCTACAGAAGGTATGTACAAAGAACGTCTTTCTGCTGAAGAGGTTTATAAGAAAATTGAAGCCGACTTGCTGGATATTGTCAACGGGGATGCATTGCCGAATAAAACGTTTTATGATAATGGCTGTTATGTCACTAGGGCAATGGCGCAGACTTTGCTGGCACAAGTTTATTTGCAATGGGCTGGTGCACCGTTAAACGGTGGAACAGACTATTATGGAAAAGCAGCGCAGATGGCTTTGAAAGTGATCAATGATAGTCCTCACGAACTTATTCATCCAAATGGAACGACTGATGATTTGAGCTCGGCATATAATGTAATCAAGACTACGAAAAGTTCTGCAGAAATCATTTATGCTAAAGAATATAATTATAGTGATTATAGTGTAGGTAACTCTTATGCTTGTCGTTCTATTGGTACAGATGCTTTCCAATGGGGAGTGTTCCATCCGGGAGGAGACGTGCTGTATAATGCATACCTTCCCTGTGATATGTTGCTTAACAGCTATGCCTCTAATGATATTCGAGGACATGAGAAACAGTTCTTCTTTAAGAAATATACCGATGCTGCAGGAAAGACTTATACTTTGAACAATGCAGGCAACTGGGCGTGGTTTGATGAAAATGCTTTGATTAGCGGTCACGACGGTGATTATAATATGCCGGTATTCCGTTTTGCGGAAGTCTTGCTGATTGCGGCCGAAGGTCTGGCACGTACAAATCATGAAGATAATGCTGTCGGTGGAGCTAAATATTATCTCAATCAAGTGCGTAAACGTGCTGGATTGGCAGATGAGATGGCTACAGGAAATGATTTAATACAATCGATTTTGACTGAACGTTTACATGAGTTACCGTTGGAATTTAAGATTTGGGACGACATTCGCCGTACTCGTTTGTATCCGGAAGCATCTACAGAATCAGGAAAATTGAAATGGACTGCTCTTGCATCGGCTCAAATCCAAAACAAGCCAGATGGAAGCACAAGAGCCGGTGCCATTCCTGAATATGCTTTGTTATGGCCTATCCCGTTAGATGAAATTCAGGCTAATCCTGCGTTGGAAGGACATCAGAACCCGGGATGGAATTAATTAGGTAATAATAAATATTTGTTTCTGATAGAATTGGAGAGAGGGTAAAGGCTAATTATCCTCTCTCTATTGCTTAAACGGTTAGTCTTTCGGTTGTACTCTCATTGTATACACATAAATATTATGTTTTGATTCTCAGTTGTTTAACTTGTACTCTCGTTGACACTCGTTTCCTTTGGTTGACTATACTGCTATTTTTTCTTATTTTGGCGTATCAGAGGACTGATAATTGCTGAAAGATGCTTTAATTTGTAACATAAATAAAAAAGACTTGATAATCTAGTATTAATAGTTTAATTCGTAGACCATGAACAAAAAGAAACTACTATCTTTCGCAATAGCCCTGCTATTGGGAGTTTCCTCTACCTTTGCACAAAAGCAACCGGTAGACTATGTGAATCCTTTAATGGGGACTGATTCGAAAATATCACTATCTAATGGGAATACATATCCTGCCATCGCGTTGCCTTGGGGAATGAACTTCTGGATGCCACAAACCGGAAAGATGGGTGACGGTTGGGCTTACACTTATGCATCCGACAAAATCAGAGGTTTCAAGCAAACCCATCAGCCTAGTCCGTGGATCAATGACTACGGTCAGTTCTCAATCATGCCGATGACTAAACAGTTGAAGATCGATCAGGACAGTCGTGCTTCCTGGTTCTCTCATAAGGCAGAGAAAGCCACTCCTTATTATTATAGTGTTTATTTGTCAGAGTATGACATGACAACTGAAATAGCTCCGACGGAACGTTGTGCATATTTCCGTTTCACTTTCCCTGAAACCTCCGATGCCTATGTGGTAATAGATGCTTTCGATCGTGGTTCGTATGTGAAGGTGATTCCCGAAGAAAATAAAATAGTTGGTTATACGACACGCAATAGTGGCGGTGTTCCTCAAAACTTTAAAAATTACTTTGTGATAGAGTTCGACAAGCCTTTTACTTTCAATAAAGTATGGGCAGACTATCATTTGGTTGAAACACATCTCGAACTACAATCCAATCACGTGGGTGCTGCTATCGGATTTTCGACGAAAAAAGGAGAACAAGTGCATGCAAAAGTGGCATCCTCATTCATCAGCCCCGAACAGGCGGAACTGAACTTGAAGGAAATTGGTAATAAGACTTTTGAACAGACAAAAGAGGCCGGTCGTAAGGCATGGAACAATGTCTTGGGGCGTATCAAGGTTGAAGACAGCGATGAGAACCGTATGCGTACGTTCTACTCTTGCTTGTATCGTTCGGTGTTGTTTCCCCGTATGTTTTACGAGGTAAACGGTAAGGGAGAAACTGTGCATTACAGCCCCTATAATGGTGAAATCCGTTCGGGATATATGTTTACCGACACTGGATTCTGGGATACTTTCCGTTGCTTGTTTCCATTTGTTAATTTGATATATCCTTCAATGGGTGAGAAGATGCAGGAAGGCCTGTTGAATACCTATCTTGAAAGTGGATTCTTTCCTGAATGGGCAAGCCCGGGCCATCGTGGTTGTATGGTTGGGAACAATTCAGCTTCTGTAGTGGCGGATGCCTTCATGAAGAATGTAACCAAAGCGGATGCAGAAAAAATGTACGAAGGCCTACTGAAAGGGGCCAATAGCGTACATCCGAAAGTTTCTACTACCGGACGCCGTGGATATGAATATTATAACAAACTGGGCTATGTGCCATACGATGTGAAAATTAATGAGAATGCGGCACGCACATTGGAATATGCATACGATGACTGGTGCATTTACCGTATGGGTGAAAAATTAGGCCGTCCGGCAGAAGAACTGGATGTTTATAAGAAAAGGAGTCAGAACTACCGTAATCTGTTCGATCCGGAAACTAAGTTGATGCGGGGAAAGAATTCCGACGGAACTTTCCAGACTCCTTTCAATCCTTTTAAATGGGGAGATGCCTTTACGGAAGGAAATAGTTGGCATTATACATGGTCGGTATTCCACGATGTACAAGGACTGGTTGACCTGATGGGCGGCAAGAAGATGTTTGTCAGTATGCTTGATTCTGTATTCAATCTTCCTCCTGTATTTGATGATAGCTATTATGGAGGAGTGATTCACGAGATTCGTGAAATGGAAATTGCTAACATGGGTAACTATGCACATGGCAACCAACCTATCCAGCACATGATCTACTTGTATAACTATGCCGGCGAACCGTGGAAAGCCCAATATTGGTTGCGTGAGACGATGAACCGCCTCTATCTTCCTACTCCGGACGGTTATTGTGGAGATGAAGATAATGGACAGACTTCGGCTTGGTATGTATTTACTGCATTGGGTTTCTATCCGGTATGTCCGGGCAGCAATGAATATGTAATGGGAGCTCCTTACTTCAAGAAAGCAACGATTACACTGGAGAACGGCAAGAAACTGGAAATCTCCGCCCCGAAGAATAACGATGATAATCGTTATATTCGTTCATTGAATTATAATGGCAAGAATTATACAAAGAATTATCTGAACCATTTCGATCTGTTGAAAGGCGGTCGTCTGGTGTTTGATATGGATAACAAACCGAATAAGGGAAGAGGTATCAACGAATCAGACTTCCCGTATTCATTCTCTCGTGACGCAAAGTAAGCTGATATGAATAATTTGAGAAAGAAAGTATTGATGATGACTATGGCGGCAGCAACTTTGTCCGCCATAGCCCAACAGCCGGTAGACTATGTGAATCCGATTATCGGGACCAATGGGATGGGGCACACTTTTCCCGGTGCTTGCACTCCTTTCGGATGGGTACAGTTGAGTCCGGACACAGACACAATTCCGCATAATGTAAATGGAGCTTATCAGAAAAATGCCTACGAGTATTGTGCCGGTTACCAATATAGGGACAAGACCATTGTTGGCTTCAGTCACACTCATCTTAGTGGTACGGGACATTCTGACTTGGGAGACATCTTGTTGATGCCTGCTGTTGGCGATGTGAAGTTAAATCCCGGTCGGGCGGATTATCCGGAAGAGGGATACCGTTCACGTTTTGACCATGCTACAGAAAAAGCTGTTCCCGGATATTATGAAGTGATACTGGACGATTATGGCATTAAGGCCCAACTGACAGCAACACAACGGACGGGTATACATAAATATACCTTCCCGAAAGGAAAAGATGGTCATTTGATTTTGGATCTGGTGCATGGTATTTATAATTATGACGGCAAAGTTCTATGGGCCAATTTGAGAGTCGAAAACGATACTCTGTTGACCGGATATCGTATCACCAATGGATGGGCGCGTACGAATTATACCTATTTTGCTATCTCTTTGTCACAGCCGATTAAAGACTACGGATATAAGGATAAGGAAAAAGTATTGTACAATGGCTTTTGGCGTCGTTTTAAGTTGGAAAAGAACTTCCCCGAAATCACAGGTCGAAAAATCGTGGCTTACTTTAACTTCGATACCGCTAACAATTCGGAACTGGTTGTAAAAGTGGCATTGTCGGCAGTCAGTACGGAAGGGGCCATTAAGAATCTGCATGCCGAGGCTTCCGGAAAGAGTTTCGAACAGTTGGCGGAAGCTGCTCGTACAGATTGGAATAGTGAACTGAAGCATTTCGAGATCGAAGGTACGCCCGATCAGAAAGCAATGTTCTATACTTCTCTTTACCACACCATGATTAATCCGTCTGTGTATATGGATGTAGACGGTTCCTATCGTGGGCTGGATCATAACATACACCGGGCGGAAGGATTCACCAACTATACTATATTTTCCCTTTGGGATACCTATCGTGCGGAACATCCTTTCCTGAATCTGGTGAAACCGGGACGCAATGCGGATATGGTGGAATCCATGATTAAACATGAGCAACAAAGCGTGCACGGAATGTTGCCGATATGGAGTCTGATGGGAAATGAAAACTGGTGTATGAGCGGTTATCATGCTGTGTCTGTACTGGCGGATGCAATAACCAAAGGCGTCTTTTCGAATGTGGATGAGGCATTGGCGGCAATGGTCAGTACATCCACCGTTCCGTATTATGAAGGTATAGCTGATTATATGAAGCTGGGATATATTCCGCTTGACAAAAGTGGTACAGCAGCTTCTTCTACTTTGGAGTATGCATACGACGATTGGACTATCTATCAGACAGCTTTGAAGGCAGGTAACAAGGAAATAGCGGAGACTTACCGAAAGCGTGCCCTCAATTATCGTACTATCTATGATACAAGTATTGGTTTTGCACGTCCCCGTTATAGTGACGGTTCTTTCAAGAAAGAGTTTGATGTATTGCAAACCTATGGTGAAGGTTTTATTGAAGGCAATTCATGGAATTTCTCTTTTCATGTGCCACACGATGTATTTGGCATGATCGACTTGATGGGAGGAGAAGGGACGTTCGTGCAGAAATTGGATGAACTGTTCTCCATGCATCTGCCGGAGAAGTACTATGAGCATAATGAGGATATTACTGAAGAATGTTTGGTCGGCGGATATGTGCATGGTAATGAACCGAGCCACCATGTTCCTTATCTATATGCGTGGACTTCCCAGCCGTGGAAATCACAGTACTGGCTGCGTGAGATTCTGAATAAGATGTATAAGAATGATATTAACGGATTGGGTGGAAATGATGATTGCGGACAGATGTCAGCATGGTACCTTTTCTCCGTGATGGGCTTCTATCCGGTTTGTCCTGGTACAGACCAGTATGTATTGGGAGCGCCCTACCTGCCTTATCTGAAGATGACGCTTCCTAATGGAAAGACATTGGAGATCAAAGCGCCGGGTGTCAGCGACAAGAAACGTTACGTGCAGTCGCTGAAATTGAACGGTAAGGTATACGACAAGATGTACATTACACATGAAGACATTTTGAAAGGAGGCGTGCTTGAATTCAAGATGGGGGCGTCACCTAACAAACGTCGCGGATTATCACCGGAGGATAAACCTTATTCATTAACTAACGGAATCAACGAATAATCAATAAAGGAGTATGAAAAAGATACATTTAATCTATGCAGCCTGCCTGCTGGTAGGTATGGGGGCTTGTGCTGCAAGTGTGCAAAAACAGGTGAAGGATAATTCTGATGTATGGAAAGAGTACAATACAGGTGCTGTATTGTTTGAGGATAAAGCACCGGAAACGCTGGGATCGGACATTTACCACCGGATCATTCCCGATGCTGAATCGTATATCAAGGAACAGGCACGTACTGTATTAGCTACTCTTTACAATTCTCCGGAAGATAGTATTCCCGCAGTGCACAAGATACATTATACTTTGGAAGATATCAACGGTATTTCTGCTAAAGGCGGTGGCAATGGTGATGTGACGATTTTCTACAGTACACGTCATATTGAAAAATCTTTTGCAGCGAATGATACGGCAAAGTTGTTTTTCGAAACGCGCGGGGTGCTCTTGCATGAACTGACGCACGCATATCAGCTGGAACCGCAGGGAATTGGTTCTTATGGAACCAATCGTGTGTTCTGGGCATTTATCGAGGGAATGGCAGATGCTGTGCGGGTTGCCAATGGAGGATTTGACGGACCGAATGCCCGTCCGAAAGGTGGAAATTATATGGACGGATACCGTACGGCGGGTTATTTCTTCGTGTGGTTACGTGACAACAAAGATCCTGAATTCCTGCGTAAGTTTAACCGGAGTACATTGGAGGTTATCCCTTGGTCGTTTGATGGAGCTATCAAGCATGTTTTAGGAGACGAATATAATATTGATGAACTGTGGCATGAATATCAAGTTGCGGTAGGTGATATACAAGCATAATAATGTAAATATGGTGAGTGTAATGGGTAAAAGAGGATTGTTTTTAGTATGGCTGTGCCTGGTGAGTATTTTGCCAGGCATGGCTCAAACCGAGAAACTGATTGATTATGTGAATCCATTTGTGGGAACAGATGGTTATGGTAATGTGTATCCGGGTGCGCAGATTCCTTTCGGAGGAATTCAGATGAGTCCGGACACGGATAGTAAATACTATGATGCGGCTTCCGGTTATAAATATAATCATTCCACCTTGTTGGGGTTCAGTCTGACTCATTTAAGCGGGACTGGTATACCTGATTTGGGAGACTTCTTGTTTATTCCCGGAACAGGAGAGATGAAACTGGATCCGGGGACACGTGAGGAGCCGGAAAAGGGATACCGTTCACGTTATTCTCATGAAAAGGAATGGGCATCACCTAATTATTATGCGGTAGAACTGTCAGATTATGGAGTAAAGGCTGAAATGACGTCAGGAGTACGTAGTGGTATGTTTCGCTTCACCTATCCTCAATCGGATAAAGCTTTTATAATGATCGATATGAACCATACTTTATGGCAATCTTGTGAATGGGCGAATCTGCGCATGGAAAATGATTCTACCATCACCGGATATAAACTGGTAAAAGGCTGGGGACCGGAACGGCATATTTATTTCACGGCTACTTTCTCTAAAAAGTTGACCGGCTTGCGCTTTATGCAGAATAAGAAACCGGTGATTTACAATACCTCCCGGTTTCGTAGCAGCTATGAAGCTTGGGGAAAGAATCTGATGGCTTGCATCTCTTTTGATACAAAAGCCGGAGAGGAAGTGATTGTAAAAACTGCTATTTCATCGGTCAGCACAAACGGGGCAAAGAACAATATGGCGGAACTTGCCGGACTCGCTTTCGATGAACTGAAAGCTAAAGGAGAAGCACTGTGGGAAAAAGAACTTGGAAAATATACCCTTACTGCTGACCGTAAAACGAAAAGAACATTCTATACGTCGGCTTATCATGCGGCTTTGCATCCGTTCATCTTTCAGGATGCAGACGGGCAGTTTCGAGGATTAGATAAAAATATAGAAAAAGCCGAAGGATTTACCAACTATACGGTATTCTCTCTTTGGGATACCTACCGGGCTTTGCATCCCTGGTTCAATCTGGTGCAGCAGGAAGTGAATGCCGATATTGCCAATTCCATGTTGGCTCATTATGATAAAAGTGTGGAGAAAATGCTGCCTGTCTGGTCGTTTTATGGAAATGAGACTTGGTGTATGATTGGTTATCATGCAGTTTCCGTATTGGCTGACATGATTGTGAAGGGAGTAAAAGGGTTCGATTACGAACGTGCGTATGAGGCTATGAAGACCACGGCGATGAATCCGAATTATGACTGTTTGCCGGAATATCGTATGATGGGATATGTGCCTTTCGATAAAGAGGCGGAATCAGTATCTAAAACATTGGAATATGCGTATGATGATTATTGCATGGCACAGGCTGCCAAGGCTTTGGGTAAAGAGGATGATTATCGTTATTTCTTGAATCGTGCACTCTCTTATCAGACTTTGATTGATCCGGAAACGAAGTATATGCGTGGCAAGGACAGTCAGGGAAACTGGCGTACACCGTTTACTCCGGTGGCTTATCAGGGTCCCGGATCTGTAAATGGATGGGGGGATATTACGGAAGGCTTTACTGTACAATATACCTGGTACGTACCACAAGATGTACAAGGGTATATGAACGAAGCTGGCGAAGACTGGTTCCGCAACCGGTTGGATGAACTGTTCACAGTAGAGTTGCCGGATGACATTCCGGGAGCACATGATATTCAAGGCCGTATCGGAGCTTATTGGCATGGAAATGAACCTTGCCATCATGTAGCGTATCTTTATAATTACTTGAAAGAACCTTGGAAATGTCAGAAGTGGGTACGGACGATTGCTGAACGTTTCTATGGCGATACTCCAGATGCATTAAGTGGCAATGACGATTGTGGGCAGATGTCGGCTTGGTATATGTTCAATTGCATTGGCTTTTACCCGGTGGCTCCTTCAAGCAATATGTATAACATCGGTTCTCCTTGCGTTGAGGCAATAACAGTTCGGATGAGTAACGGAAAAGTTATTGAAATGGTAGCAGATAATTGGTCGCCGAAGAATGTGTATGTAAAGGAATTGTATGTGAATGGCAAGAAGCATGACAAATCTTATTTGAAATATGAGGATATACGTGATGGCGTGAAACTACGTTTTGTCATGAGCAGTAAACCGAATTATAAGCGTGCGGTATCGGATGAAGCGGTAGCTCCTTCTTTGTCGTTGCCCGGAAAGACAATGAAATATCAGGTAAATTTAATGAAAACGGGTATATCAAACCAGTGAAAATGACTTTTGAAGGAGTATTACCCAGTCCGTTTGATAGTACGAAGTGATGTTTTTATTACATTTGCCATTGTAAAACGATTATTAATTAAATATCTAAACCATGAGAAGATATTTCCTGTTAGTTGTGTGTTTGTGCTTGGCATCACTACTTCGTGCACAGAATAAGTTAGAGTTAATTTCTCCCAATGGAGAGCTGAAAGTGTCCTTGAATCTCTCGGATAAAATCTATTATAGTATAGATTATAACGGAGATGTATTGTTGAAAGACAATACCCTTCAGTTGACATTGAGGAATCAGGTGTTGGGAGAAAATCCCAAACTGCGCCGTCAGAAACGTACGAGTGTCGACGAGCAATTAACTCCTATTGTTCCTTTGAAATATGCGAAAGTCAATAATCGTTATAATCAATTGCTACTGACCTTTAAAGATTATTCAGTAGAATTCCGTGCTTTTGACGATGGAGTTGCTTACCGGTTTATTACCTCACAAAAAGGTGATGTTGAAGTAATGAACGAAGAGTTTGCTATCAACTTCCCGTCGGATTATCTTCTTCACTTGCAACAACCGGGAGGCTTCCATACAGCTTATGAGGAACCTTACACACATGTTCAAAGTAATGCGTGGAAGCCTGAAGAACGGATAGCTGTTTTGCCGGTATTGATTGACACACAAAAAGACTATAAAATATTAATCAGCGAGTCGGATCTGGCTGATTATCCATGTATGTTTCTCAAAGGAACGGGTACGAACGGAGCAATCTCTGTTTTTCCTAAAGCTCCGCTTGCGTTTGCCGAAAACAGTGATCGTAGCGTGAAGATTACTCAAGAAGCTGATTACATTGCTAAAACAAAAGGTACGAGAAATTATCCTTGGCGTTACTTTGTGATAAGTAAAAATGATAAGCAGTTGATTGAGAATACAATGACTTATAAACTGGCTGAAAAGAATCAACTTCAGGATATTTCATGGATTAAGCCGGGACAGGTGAGCTGGGAATGGTGGAATGACGCTTCTCCTTACGGACCGGATGTGAATTTTGTTTCCGGTTATAACTTGGATACTTATAAGTATTACATTGATTTTGCTTCTAAATTTGGTATTCCATATATCATTATGGATGAAGGCTGGGCTAAAAGTACACGTGATCCTTATACGCCTAATCCCAAAGTAGACTTGCACGAGTTGATTCGTTATGGCAAAGAAAAAAATGTAGGGATTGTGCTTTGGTTGACATGGTTGACGGTAGAAAACAATTTTGATCTCTTCAAGACTTTCAATGAATGGGGAGTAAAAGGACTTAAGATTGATTTCATGGACAGAAGCGATCAGTGGATGGTCAACTTTTACGAACGGGTAGCCCGAGAAGCAGCCAAACATCATTTGTTTGTCGATTTTCATGGCTCTTTCAAACCTGCCGGACTGGAATATAAATATCCGAATGTATTGTCTTACGAAGGAGTGCGTGGAATGGAACAAATGGGCGGTTGTTATCCGGATAATAGTCTGTATTTACCATTTATGCGTAATGCTGTCGGTCCGATGGATTATACTCCCGGAGCGATGATTAGTATGCAGCCTAATGTGTATCGCTCGGAACGTCCCAATGCTGCAAGTATCGGAACACGCGCTTATCAGTTGGCACTCTTTGTGGTTTTTGAAAGTGGTCTGCAGATGTTGGCGGATAATCCTACTCTTTATTATCGTAATGAAGATTGTACCCGTTTCATTACACAAGTTCCCGTAACGTGGGACGAGACTGTGGCACTGGAAGCTAAAGCGGGTGAATATGTCATTGTAGCAAAACGGAAAGGCGATAAGTGGTTTATAGGAGGAATGACTAACAATGGTAAAAAGGAACGTGAGTTTACCATAAAGTTAGATTTCTTGAATAAAGATCGCTCTTATCAAATGACATCTTTTGAGGATGGTATCAACGCAGGACGTCAGGCGATGGATTATCGTTGCAAGTCATCCCAGGTGAAAGCCGGGGAGCAGCTAACTATAAAGATGGTTAGAAATGGCGGCTTTGCAGCTGTCATTGAATGATGGCACATATTCTAACTTTCCATACGTAAAAATGGAAATCCTCTTTCAATCTATCACCATCCTTCTGAAACGCATTGTTCATCGAGCTTTCAGGGTGGTGATAGATTGTTCTCCACCTATCACCTAATCATTCATCTATCACCGTTTGAAATGAACATGCCTGCATATAAATATAAGCTTGTATGTAAATAGAAGTTTCAACAGGGGATACCTTTGGTTTCAAGGCGGGAAACTTTAGTTTCCATTAGGGGAAACTGCAGTTTCAGAGGCTTGAAACTAAAGTTTCCTCGGTGAGAAACAAAGTGTTTTACTACATGAAACTGTTTGTTTCAAGCGTTGAAACCAATCGTTTCACGGCACGAAACACTTTGTTTTGCTATTTGTTCTAAGAAGGCAATGTCTCGGAATCAACGTTTTCTCTTAGAGAACCACTCTTTAAACTCTGCTACTCGGGCTTTGCTGACAAGTATTTTTTCTTTGATTCCTGAATAATACAAGTTGATGGACAGGCGGCTGTTGAACCATAAGTCAATATCTTTAATAGCTTCTCGCGAAATAAGATATTGGCGGTTAGCCCGAAAGAAAAGAGAAGGATTGAGACACTCCGTAAGTTCATCTAATGTTTGAGAAAAACAGTATTCGGTTTCATCGGTTAAGACTACTTTGACCTGACAGTCCTTAATATAAAACAATTGTATCATATCTACAGAAACGGGTAATAGTTTGTCTCCTTTGGTAGGAATAAGGAAATGACTTTTATAGTTTTCCTGCTTTTGGAGTGAATGTATCAGTTTCAGTAGCTCATTCTCCTGTTGTGGAAAGGGGAACTGGTGTTTGTCAGCAGCATCTTGTAAACCTTGGAGCTTATCGAAAGCGTGTTCTATGTCTTCCTTACCGATGGGTTTTAATAAGTAGTCGATGCTGTTTACTTTAAATGCACGTAACGCATATTCATCATAGGCAGTTGTAAAGATAATCGGACAAGTAATATTGATATGATTGAATATCTCGAAGGCGGAACCATCTGCCAGGTGAATATCCATGAATACCAGTTCCGGCATCGGATGAGAACTGAACCATTCGATAGTGGAACTGATACTATCCAGTATGGTCACGATTTCTCCATTCGGTTTTATTTCATTAAGCAGTGAAGTCAGGTTTCGTACTGCTGCTTTTTCGTCTTCTATAATGACAATCTTCATGGTGATTATTGTTCTAGTTGTGATTTTTCAATCAAAGGAATACAAACTGTAAACTCTCTGTCCTCCGTTATTTGTATATCCCGTTTAAACAAGAGCCTGTATCGCTTGGCAAGGTTGGCAAGTCCGATACCGGTTCCGGAAGTTGCAGTCCATTTGGGCTGAATGTCGTTGCTGATAGACAAATTGCCGTTATCGTCCGTCGTGATATGAATGGTCAACGGCTTCCGGTTGCTGATTTCGTTGTGCTTTACTGCATTCTCAATCAACACTTGCACCGCCATTGGAGGGAGGAGATATTCTTCGTAGGCATTGCTTATCTGTATGTCGAATTGTAGATTGTTCTCAAAACGCATCTTTAATAGAAATATATAAGCGGAAACAAATTCCATTTCTTCCCGGAGACTGACACATTGTGACTCATTACTTTGCAAAGTATACCTTAGTACCCGGGAGAGTTCCTGAATGTAATCCTGCGCTTTATCCTGATTTTCGCGTACCAGCGAACGCAGGGTATTCAGCGAGTTGAACAGCATGTGTGGGTTCAGCTGATTCTTCAGTACTTCATACTGATTGCGGAGATTCTCTGCCTGAAGCTGTTCGTTTTCAATAAGTACCAGTTGCTGCTTGAATATAAGATGAATGATGCAGCAACTACTGGTGACGAGACATGCCACAATGAAATCCCGCAATGGATGCAAATAATGATGTACCATGGCATCGATGGCCGGAATATCAAACGTTCTGTGAAGGAAAACAAAAAACTGTCCTGACAAGTTACTCAATATCCATGTCACGATAAAGGAAAGCAAAATCTTTGTCCCTGTAATTTTAATGGAAGCCTGATTGAAATGAAACAAACGGGTATTGATGGCAAAAAGTAACAATAGCGACAGAAAGGTAAACAGTATTTCGTTTGCCACATCTATAAACTTCATCCCCGGGAATAAGGAATGACTTTCGAAACGGTCGAAAAGAGATACTGATTCAGGAAAATGAATCAGTACAGCAACCGCTAAGGAGATGATGACTGTGGAAAGTATATATTTATCTTTTTTTATTGCTTTGGCTATCATACAACAAAGATAGTGGTAAATTATGAGTTACCGGTTATAAAATGTCAATGCTGTTGTCACAGTTGGTCAATTATTGTTTCTGAATGTGTGCCGTGACATACATACCAGGGCGGAATTGTACATTTTCCTCCTTGATGGAAGCATACACTTCGAGCGAACGATTGGTTTCGTCTACTTTTTGTCCGATGGAAATCACGATACCGTGAAAGGTTTGTGTCCCCATTCCGTTTACCCGAAACTGTACCGGGCTGCCGACTTGTATGTCTGCAAGATCTTTCTCGTAAGTAGTCAGGCAAAGCATCGGGCTGCTTTTATCGATAAGTTCGCAAAGTGCTTCTCCCGGATTGATATATTTGCCGATATTCATCGCTACATTAGCGGCATAACCACTAATGGGGGCTTTGACTTCCAGTAGCGGTTGTATTCCGTTCTTAAGTAATGCCTCCGTTTGAACGCCTAAAAGAGAAAGTTGTGCAGCAGCGGCGTCCTGGCGACTCTTCATGGAGAGAAAGTCCGCTTTACTTTGCTGGAATTTCTTTTGAGAAGCTGCTTGTTCGGCAGACAGATTTTTTTGCCGTTCGTATTCAGCTAAGAGATATTCGGTCTGTGCGTGACTGTCCAGATAAGTTTGTTGCAGGGTGATGAACTCCGGATTCTCTAACGTGGCGATTACACTGTTTGCAGTCACCCATTGCCCTGGAAGCAGAGAAGCCTTTTTTACAATGCCTCCCATGGTTAAAGCAATGGTTGCCTGACGTTGAGGAGGAAGAACGATTCGTCCGTTGAACGAAACCTGATTAGGCTTTGAGGTAGCTGAAGTAATGGCATCCACTTCGGGTGGTGCGATGGTATCTGCTATCGTTTCGGCAACGGGAATTGCGGCGGATTCGTTATTTGTAGTTTGCTGGTTTCCTTTGCAAGCCGTTAGAACTAGTAAAAGGATGGGATAAACTATCTTTTTCATATCTTATGTTTTATAATAATTATTCTGGGTGATGTATGTCATTCAATGTCTCGATTTTCCACCTACTTGAAAAGTTCATATTCCAGTGCAGCAATATTGTATTGGTAGACTGTTTCAATATAGCCTCTGCGGATCTCTCTGGCGGTGGTAATCGACTGTATATATTCGGCAATGCCTGTTTCGCTCTGCTGCAATTGCAGGTTGGCTGCCTTTGTCAGTTCGTCCGCTTCTTTCAAGGCAGAAGAGGTATAATATCGTAAACTCTCGTTATATCTGCGGAGGGATGCTTCCAGTTCGAGTGTCTTATTTCTTAACTCCCGGATGTTGGCATCTGCCTGTATTTGCGCTGAAGTGGCAGTTAGCCGTGCCTGCTTCACTTTGCTCTTTTGTGGCAGGAAGTAGATGGGGAAAGAAACCCCGATCATCCAGGCATTCAGATTCTTAAGTGGGAGAATGTCCTGACGTGTATACCCCACACTGATTTCAGGAAAGAAATGGCTCTGCTCTACACGGAGCATTGCTTTCGCTTCATCTGCCTGGCTTTGAAAGTAGGCAGTATGTGCTCCCGACAGGTTTCCATCCGAAATGCCGGTATAGAATAAGGATAAAGTGGAATCCACCGGAACAATGGGATCGTTGGAGTAGCAACTCCATTGGAAACGTGCCAATGCCATTTTCTCTTCTTCTTTTGCTTGGAACCAGCGGTTATGCAGATCGGCAGCTATGGTGGTCATCATATTTTTCTCTAGCAAGGTAATCTCTCCTTGTTGGTATCGTAATTCTCCGATGCGCTGCAGTTCTTCTGCCATTTTATCCTGATCCCGATACATTGAACAGAGATTAGTGGCATATTGGTAGTAGGCCCACGCCCTTTTCACTTCTGCTGTGATTTCTTTCTCTACCATCTGCCGATAATAGGTGTTCGTTTTTACCTGACGGTTGACTAACGCATTCTTATAGAATGGCGTTAGAAGGGAGCCCAGGCTTTGCTCGAAAGCCAGTTCCTTGTCTTTTTTGTTTTCTCCGTTAAGTTGACCCCAGGAATAGCTGAACGAGGTAGGCGTTGCTTCTATCACTTCTCCGCGAGTGGCTTTGGCTTGTTGAATAGCATTATTGGCTATTTTCAGGCGAGGATGATTTTGTTTGGCTATTTCTATCGCCTGTTCGAGACTGACTGTTTGTGTCTGTTGAGCGGAAACGAACGCGGGAAGAAACAAGAACAGGAGACACAATCCTCCGAAAGGCCAGCGCAGTTTGACTCCCGGACGTCTCCAGGTAGCAAATGAATTTACAATTTTGTAAAACACCGGAATAATGAGTAAAGTCAGTACGGTAGAAATAATCAAGCCACCGATGACCACTGTTGCCAACGGACGTTGTACTTCTGCGCCGGCTGAAGTGGCTATTGCCATCGGGACGAATCCCAGAGATGCAACCAGTCCTGTCAGGAATACAGGACGGAGCAAGTGTGGAGTCCCTCTTTTGATAATCTGGTTTGTAGTCATGGAATAGGTATTTTGTTTACGAAGTTCGTTGAAGTGATTTACCATCAGGATACCATTCAATACTGCCACCCCGAACAAAGCGATGAATCCTACTCCGGCCGATATGCTAAACGGAAGTCCGCGTAGCCAAAGTGCGGCGATACCACCGATGAGCGATAGGGGGACGGTTGAGAATACCATCAGGGTATAGGTGATGTTCTTGAATGCGAAGAACAGAATCAATAGAATGAGCATTAATGCTACGGGGATGACCACCAGTAAGGTATTGATGGCATTTTGCAAGTTTTCGAACTGGCCGCCGTATTCGAAGTAATATCCCGGCTTCAGTTTGATGTTCTTGTTCAATGTCTCTTGAATATTGGCGACAACTTGCTGGATGTCTGCGTCACGCACATTGACACCGATGACGATGCGCCGTTTGGTTGCATCCCGGTTGATTTGCAGTGGCCCACTGACAAGGTCGATGCTTGCTACCTCTCCAACAGGGATTTGAATTCCTTCCGAAGTGCGTACAAATAACTTATCAAGATTCAAGTCGGCCACTTTCTCCTGGTCAAGCCGGACCACGAGATCGAATCTCCGTTCGTTTTCAAAGATTACACCTGTTGACTCTCCGGCATAGGCAGTTCGGATAATGGTGTTAAGCTCTTGTATGTTGATGCCGTAACGGGCTATTTTGCCACGGTTGTATTTCACTACCAATTGAGGTAATCCCATCGTCTGCTCAACGATGACATCCGCTGCTCCTGGCACTTTTTCTACAAAGGTAGCTGCTTCTTTGGCTCTTTCATATAATTCGTGCGTGTCTTCTCCATATAATTTGATGGCAATATCTGCTTTTGCTCCCGTCATCAGCTCGTTGAAGCGAAGTTGTATCGGTTGCGAGAAGTTGAATTCGGCACGTTCGGAGAGCGGAGCAAGTGCGTCTTTCATTTTATCCACCATTTCTGCACGGCTTCCGGCACTTGTCCATTCTTTGAATGGTTTCATGATAATCATCACATCGGCGTCTTCCACCGCCATCGGGTCAGTGGGAACTTCCGCCGTTCCTATTTTGGCTACAACATGTTTGATTTCAGGGAATTTATCCATTAATGCTTTCTCTGCCAAGCGGGATACTTCGATACTTTCGGTCAGCGAACTTCCTGCGGGTAGTGTCATTTGCATGGCAAAATCTCCTTCGTCCAAAGTGGGAATGAACTCTGCTCCCAGGCGGGTAAAGAGAAAAAGTGAACCGATCAGTGCGGAGAAGGCTACGATGACGGTACGCCATTGGTAACGAAGACAGGCACGCAGGGTGTACTGGTAGGTCTTGTTCAGTTTCTCGAAGAAGCGGTCGGCAAGGGTGGGTTTCACAACAATGGTATGCTTCAGAAAGAGGGAGGCCATCATAGGAACATAAGTCAGTGAAAGAATTAAGGCTCCGATAATACAGAACACAAGTGTTTTGGCCATGGGGGTGAAGTATTTCCCTTCAATCCCGTTCAATGTAAGGATGGGGAAGAAGACGATAAGGATAATCAACACTGCAAAAGTGGCCGAACGTGCAACGCCGGAAGCTCCTTTTTCCACTTCTTTGTCCATCTCTTTGCGGGTCAGTGTGCGGCCTCGGAATTGTTTTCCGTAAATGTGAGCGAGGATACCTTCCAAGATAACGATAGAGCCATCTACTACAATACCAAAGTCAATGGCACCGAGACTCATTAGATTGGCGGTGACATTGAATACACGCATCATGATAAAAGCGAAGAGCATTGCCAGCGGGATGACGGATGCGACAATCAGTCCGGCACGGAGGTTGCCGAGGAAGAGGATGAGTACAAGGAAGACGATAACCGCTCCTTCAATCAGGTTGTTGACAACCGTAGAGATGTTCCGGTTTACCAGTTCCGAACGGTTCAAGTAAGGTTCTATACTGACTCCTTCGGGTAATAGCTGCTGTATTTTTTTTACCCGTTTTTCGAGTTCTTGAGTCACTACATTTGCGTTGGCACCTTTTAGCATCATGGCAATTCCGCCGACACACTCGCCCTCACCATCCTTTGTCATGGCACCGAAACGCTTTGGAGAACCGAAGCGGACAACTCCTACATCACTGATATGTACCGGAATCCCATTTCGGTTGGTCACTACAATCTGTTCAATATCCTTGATGCGGGTAATCATACCTTCCGACCGGATATAGTAGGCGTTCTTTATCTTCTCAATGTAGCTTCCGCCGGTATTTTGGTTGTTGCTGCTAAGTGCTTCGAACACCTCGCCGATAGTGATATTCAAAGAAAACAGGGCGTCCGGATCGACGGCTACTTCATATTGTTTCAGGTAACCGCCGAAACTATTGATTTCTACTATACCGGGTATACCAGACAACTGACGTTTCACCATCCAGTCTTGAATGGTGCGGAGTTCCATTGCGTCATATTTCTTCTCATATCCGGGAGCTACCTTCAATATATACTGGTAAATCTCTCCCAGACCGGTGGTGATGGGCATCATCTCCGGTGTTCCGAGTTCGGAGGGAATCTCGCTTGTTACGCTTTGTATTTGTTCATTTATCAACTGCCGTGCATCGAGTGTGGGGACACTTTCTTTAAAAACGACCGTTACGACCGATAGCCCGAAGCGGCTGACAGAACGGATATCTTCGACATTCATAATATTGCTCATCGCTATTTCGATAGGCATAGTGATGAGTTGTTCCACCTCTTGTGGCGCGAGTGTAGGAGATACGGTCACTATTTGTACCTGATTATTGGTAATGTCGGGCACGGCATCAATAGGTAGTGTCAGCATCGCATAGATACCTCCGATAAACAGGAAGAGAGTAGTGAGTCCTACAAATAGTTTCTTCTTGATTGAAAAACGTACAATAGCTGTAAACATGACTTTCGTTGTATTATTATTTCACAGTACAAAATTACTGCCTATCTTCATCCGTTATCACTAAGAATAAATGAAGCGGAAAGATTGTGGGGTGAAGTGACGGATTGGGGAATTGAAAGATGTAAAATCATTGTTCTTGTTTCACTGCTGAACAAACATTTCTTTCAGTTTACTCGTTTAATATAAAAACAAACTAAATGTATATTCAACATGAAAACATTCGTCTTGATGATGGTAAGCCTGTTGTTTGCAATTTCTTCGGAAGCGCAAAACAAGTCTTTTTATGATTTTACAGTGAAAACTATTGATGGTAAGGACTTTCCTCTTTCTTCACTGAAAGGTAAGAAAGTGCTGGTAGTCAACGTGGCATCTAAGTGTGGGCTGACGCCCCAGTATGCTCAACTGGAGAAACTATATGAGAAATATAAAGAAAAAGACTTTGTTATTATCGGTTTTCCGGCGAATAACTTTATGGGACAAGAGCCGGGTAGTAATGAGGAAATAGCTAAGTTCTGTTCTTTGAACTACGATGTTACTTTTCCGATGATGGCTAAGATTTCCGTTAAAGGAAAAGATATGGCTCCTCTTTACCAATGGTTGACGGAGAAAAAACAGAATGGGAAAGAAAACGCACCGGTTCAGTGGAACTTTCAGAAGTTTATGATTGATGAGAACGGAAACTGGGTGGGAGCTGTGTCCCCGAAAGAAAGTCCGTTCTCTGAAAAGATTATTACTTGGATAGAGAAGGAATAAGAGAAACTTTTTTCAGCTCTTCTTCGAAGTTGGGAGTGAAGATTCCTTTACCCAGATTTTCTTTTATTTCTTCGATCTTCCAAAATCGTCCACCGTCCAGTTCGTCGCTGGGATGGATTTCTTCCTCATAAACGGTTTTGTGGACAAAAACAAGCTCTTTTTCACGGCTGGATTCAAAAACATAACTGGTGAGAAGCTCGGGAGTGAAGTCTGTGATGCCCAATTCTTCACGGACTTCTCTCTTTAGGGCGATTTCTACGCTTTCGCCCAAATCAATATGTCCGCCTACAGCCGTATCCCATTTCCCCGGTTGAATGTCTTTCCATTCGGGTCGTTTCTGTAAATAGATGTCTCCTTGGGTATTGAATACGTGAAGGTGAACTACCGGATGAAGCAGTTTGCTACCGCTGTGACATTCTTCGCGAGTGGCGGCTCCGGTGATATTTCCCTGTTCGTCTACGATAGGGAACATTTCTTGGTTATTATCGCTTGGCATAGTGTCTTTTATATTGCGTAAAATCTTTCAGAGAGGAGAATATCTTATGGTATTAATAAAGAAGAATCTCCATAACTTAGGAATCGGAAATCATGCGCCAGTGCATAATCATAAATAGTGTGCCAATTCCCTTTTACAAAAGCTGAAACCAAAAGCAGCAAGGTACTTTGCGGCTGATGGAAATTAGTAACCATCGCCTTTACTATTTTATAATTGTATCCCGGTGCTATGATAATCTGTGTACTGGTGTGAAGGGTTTCCAAACCATTCCTGTCGAGATATCCTAATATCTTTTGCAGCGCAACAACGGGAGGAATCTGGTCGTACTTTTCATAAGGCTGCCATTGTTTGACACGTAGTTCTTCTTCCGTAGCATACGGATTTTCAGCCAATGTAACTCCAATGTGATACAGGCTTTCCAGAGTCCGTACAGAAGTAGTTCCTACTGCAATAGCACAACCGTCGTGGTCAATCAGTTTTTTGATGGTACTCCGATTGACCGATATATATTCCGTGTGCATCTCGTGACCTTCGATTTCTTCACTTTTTACAGGTTTGAATGTGCCTGCTCCTACATGTAGAGTTAATTCTTCAAGATCAATCCCTTTTTCTTGAAGAGCATCCAATACTCGTGGAGTAAAATGTAATCCCGCCGTAGGCGCAGCTACCGAACCTTTAATCTTAGAATAAACAGTCTGATAAGTCTCCTTGTCACTTTCTTCCGTATCCCGGTTTAAGTAAGGAGGAATAGGAAGTTCTCCGAATACTTCAAGGATATCGGCAAACGTCACTTCCGGATTATCCCATGCAAAATCTACCCAATGGCTGGTTCCTTTACATTCTCCTCGGGTAGCGGTCAGGGTAATAGGGAATCCTTTGACGGTCATTTCGCGTTTCAATTGTCCGTCTTTCCATTTCTTCAGATTGCCGATCATGCAAAGCCAGGCGGCATGTGCTGTCTGTTGGAAATTCAAGACATAATCGTTTGGCTGAATCGGTTCAAGACAAAACACTTCGATCAGTGCTCCCGTCTCTTTTCGAAAATGGAGGCGTGCCTGAATGACTTTTGTATTATTGAATATCATCAGACTGCCTTGCGGCAGATATTCCGGCAAAGACGTGAAAACATCTTCACTAACTTCTCCACGACGGTATATTAAGAGTTTGGACTGGTCGCGGGTAGGCAACGGGAATTTAGCAATACGTTCATCCGGAAGAGGATAACTGTATTCACTGATATGGATATGTCTAGGATCTTCTTTCATTGTTTTCTAAAATAAAAAGAGGTTAGAACCCATTCGGTTTCTAACCTCTTTAACCAGTCGGGGTGACTGGATTCGAACCAGCGACCACTCGCCCCCCAGACGAGTACTCTAACCGGGCTGAGCTACACCCCGAATTGCGGATGCAAAAGTACAGATTAATTTTTAATTAGCAAATAATCCGTTGATTTTTCTAGTATGAATAGTGCCGATTTATAGCTATTATTCTGATTATTAGTCTTTCTTGTGATTATACAAATCTTTATTTCAATGAGTTAGTAGTTTTTTTGATTGCCTCTTATGTGATATAATAGTACATTTCTTTAATTTTGCTTGAATTAGAAAACAATCTGCTTATTTTTCATTTGAAAGCATTAATCCTTTTCTTGTCCTAAAAACACTATAAAAAACAGGTCAGTCTATAATAAAACGAAATAGGAAAATGATAAATGAACTAACAATCAGAGAGTTTGTTTATAAATTAATGCAAATAAAAGGTGTTTGACTTCCTTAGTATGATACTATATTTCCATTTTTGGTGCGTGGTAAATTAGGAAGTTATACATTTGTAAAAAGACTTAGTTTAGAAAGGTGTTAAATGTTAGACATTAAAAATAGAGAGACATTAGAGATATACGTCCTGGGTGACGATTTTAAATTTTATCAAAATCTGAAGTATCTTCCTTTGACTTCTTATCCTTCTAATAATCAATCAGCTTTGATTATATATTGTTTAGGTGGAAAGGCCACAATTACAGTGCATGAAGATGTACATTGGATACAACCGGAGGAATTGATTATATTATTACCCGGACAATTTGTCTCATTTAGTGAGCCAAGTGAAGATTTCTCGACCGTTACGATGGTTATATCTACTTCACTGTTTAGTGATGCGTTAAGTGGTGTACCCAGATTTTCTCCGCATTTCTTTTTCTATATGCGGACTCATTACTGGTATCCGCAGACGGAACGCGATATTCCTCGGATATATAATTATCTGGGTATGATAAAAGATAAAGTTACCTCTCAAGATATATATAGGCGTGAGCTGATTATTCATTTGTTGAGGTATCTGTATCTGGAACTGTTCAATGCTTATCAAAAGGAATCGACCTTGATGACTGCCCGCAGGGATACCCGTAAAGAAGAGTTGGCTAATAAATTTTTTGGGCTTATCATGAAGCATTTTAAGGAGAATAAGGATGTGGCTTTTTATGCGGATAAACTGTGTATTACTTCCAAATACCTGACTATGGTAATTAAGGAGACAAGCGGGAAGTCTGCTAAAGACTGGATTGTTGAATACATCATATTAGAAATCAAGGCTTTGTTGAAAAACACAAGCCTGAACATTCAGGAAATAGCGATTAAAACGAACTTTGCGAATCAATCGTCGCTTGGACGTTTTTTTAGAAAGCATACAGGAATGTCGCTTTCACAATATCGAATGAGTAACTTAGAACAATAGTGCGGACAATTGCCTCACAATAGGCAATAATATCTATAGGGATTGGGAAGAGAAAGGGAATGAAGTCTATTTCATTCCCTTTTATTATGCGGTATATCTGATGTAGGATGGATTAAATTCCCATACATTCGCGATAGAAGTCGAGCATTTCGAAGATAGTGTCCTTATCGGCAGTCTGATTGATGCAAATGTCTCCAATATCTTTCAGTAAGGTGAAATTGATAGTACCTGAAGTATTTTTTTTATCATGCGTCATAAATGCATACAGTTGGTCATATTTCTTGCAGTCGAAAGTAAATACGCCATAATTATCCTTGATAAACTGGATCGTTTGCCGCATTTTCTCTTTCGGGAAACCTACTTTGAGATGAGAAAGATACAGTTCGCACACAATTCCCCAAGCTACTGCATATCCATGTAATACAGGACGGTTTTCTGCCAGTGCCATACTTTCGAACGCATGTCCTACGGTGTGTCCTAGATTTAATGCTTTGCGGATTCCATGTTCGAAGGGATCCTGTTCTACAATATCTTCTTTCACTTGTACCGATTGGCCTACCAATTGTTTGAGAGCTGCATAATCAATACTAGAGGAATCGAAATTGAGCAATTCTGCCCAATGTGCCGTATTGCTAATCAAACCATGCTTCAACATTTCAGCATATCCGGAGAAGAAATTGTGTGTGTCCAATGTGCGCAGGAATTCAGTTTCAATCAATACACTGTTTGCCGGAGCGAAAGCACCGATTTCATTTTTCAGTCCGTTGAAGTTGATTCCTGTTTTACCCCCCACTGATGCGTCCACCATAGCGAGCAGAGTGGTTGGTATATTGATATAGGAAATGCCCCGTTTGAATGTAGCTGCGGCAAAACCTCCGAGATCTGTCACCATCCCTCCTCCAAGATTGATAAGTAAAGAGTGGCGGGTAGCCCCTTGAGTACTTAATGCCATCCAGACGGAAGCGAGTGTTTCCAGAGTTTTATGCACATCTTCTGCTCCGATACAGATTTCTACAGCATCTTTTAACAGATCCGATTCCTTTAGAGAAGGGAGACAAAGACGCTGGGTATGCTCGTCTGTGAGGACGAATAATTTGTCATGCGGACATAGCTCAATGGCACGACCGAGGCTCGTTTCCAAGCTTTCGCAGAGAATAACTTCTTGTTTACTCATGATTCTTTTGCTTTTTTACTCTGCAAATGTATATAAAATATCTTTTTTTACTTACTTTTGTCTCATTAAAACGTTTAATCATGAAAGCATTATTACCTGTATATTGTCGTCCTTTAGGATATGTTGTCTTGTTGGTAGCTCTGTTCATCCCTTTTATTTTGGTGATGCAGGGAGTAGTAACTGATACTAACTTGCTGTTTTATAAAGAATGTACAAAGTTGTTGATGATGGCAGGATGCTTGTTAATAATCTTTGCATTGAGTAAGAATGAAAGCCGTGAAACGGAGCAAATCCGGAATTCGGCTGTTCGTAATGCTATCTTTTTGACATTCTTGTTCGTCTTTGGTGGTATGTTGTGGCGTGTTATGCAAGGAGATGTGATAAACGTCGATACTTCCTCTTTCCTTACTTTTCTGGTTTTTAATGTGCTTTGTCTGGAGTTTGGTCTGAAAAAAGCGCTTGTTGATCGATTCTTTAAAAGATAATTTTCTTTTCAATTAAACCTTTTACGATTCGATTTGTCAAAAAGACATTGTTATTGCTACTAATATAATCGTAAATAAGGTAAATGAAAAGATTTTCAGCAGGGTTGGTGCTGATGTTGCTATGCACCTTCTCAATTTTTGCACAGAATAAGGTTATTACCGTTTCGGGACGTGTGGTGGAATCCGATACTAAAGAGCCCGCAGCGCAGGCTACAGTTCAATTGCTATCATTACCTGATAGTGCTTATGCCGCCGGTATAGCCAGTAGTAACCAAGGATGGTTTACTCTCCCCAAAGTAAAAGCCGGAAAATATGTGTTGAAAGTTTCCTATATTGGATTCCGAACCAAGCTCGTACCGGTACAATTATCTGCTAACGCCACTGATAAAAAATTGGGAACCATTACATTGGACCCTGATGCTGTCATGCTGAAGGAAGCGGTGATTACTGCCGAAGCTCCGCAGGTGGTCGTGAAAGAAGATACGCTGGAATATAACTCAACAGCTTACCGTACTCCCGAAGGGGCGATGCTCGAAGAGTTGGTGAAGAAACTTCCGGGAGCAGAAATAGACGATGACGGTAACGTCAAAATCAATGGTAAAGAAGTAAAGAAGATTATGGTGGATGGTAAAGAGTTCTTTGGCGGTGATGTGAAAACCGGATTGAAGAACTTACCGGTCAACATGATCGACAAACTGAAAACATACGATAAAAAATCGGACTTGGCACGTGTTACCGGAATAGATGACGGAGAAGAAGAAACTGTTCTTGACCTGAAAGTGAAGAAAGGTATGAATCAAGGTTGGTTTGGTAATGCAAGTGTTGCCGGTGGTACAGAAGATCGTTACGGAAGCAACTTGATGTTGAATCGTTTTGTCGATAATAGCCAATTCTCTTTAATCGGTTCTGTTAATAATGTGAACGATCAGGGATTCTCCGGTGGAGGTGGCGGACCTCGTTTCCGGAACAGCAATGGTTTGACTGCTACCAAGATGTTAGGGGCTAACTTTGCTACCCAGACTGAAAAATTGGAACTGGGAGGTAGTGCCCGTTATAATTTCAGTGATCGGGATGCAACATCTACAAACTACTCGGAACGTTTCCTGCAAAATGGAAATTCTTATTCAAATTCGAACAGTAAAGGCCGCAATAAGAATACGAACTTTAATGCAGACTTTCGGTTGGAGTGGAAACCGGACACATTGACAAATATCATTTTCCGTCCGAACGTTTCTTATGGAAAGTCTAATAGTTATTCTATTTCCGAATCGGGTACTTTTAATGGAGATCCATTTAATTTGGTGTCTAATCCTAATGAGTTTTTGAATAAGATTTTCTGGGGAAGTACGGATGATCCTTTAGAAGCTATTCGTGTCAACGCCAGTAATAGTGAATCAAAATCTGAAGGGCAGAATCTCTCTGCAAATGCTTCTTTGCAAGTGAATCGTAGATTGAATAATCAGGGACGAAACATCACTTTCCGTGGTACATTTAGTTATGGAGATAATGACAGCGAACAGTTTAGTGAATCATTGACGCGTTATTTTGATGATAATGCAAAAAAAGAAGATGATGAGCGTAAACAATATACTACTTCTCCAACCAAGAATTATGATTATACTGCCGAACTGACTTATAGCGAACCGATTGCGAGAGCTACCTTCTTACAGTTCCGCTATAAATTTCAATATAAATATAGTGAAAGTGACAGAAGTACATACAGCTTGATTCCTGATGCCGATAAAGGACAGGATTGGTTTTGGAATTTTGGTGATGGCCTGCCTGTAGGATATGAAGAGAATAAAGATAGAGATTTGAGTAAGTATGCTCAATATAAATATTATAACCATGATATTAATGCAGGACTAAATATTATCCGCGAGAAATATAGATTGAACTTTGGAGTATCTTTGCAACCGCAGAACACCAGATTGGATTATAAGAAGGCCGAAGTAGATACTGTGGTAAAAAGAAATGTGTTCAATTTTGCTCCTAACGTTGATTTTCGTTACAGATTTTCTAAAGTCAGCCAGTTGCGCTTTACCTATCGGGGACGTGCAAGCCAGCCGAGTATGGAAAATTTGCTTGATGTAACTGATGACTCTAATCCGTTGAATATCCGTAAGGGTAATCCGGGATTGAAACCTTCTTTCTCTCATTCTATGCGTTTGTTTTATAATACTTATAATGCAGATAAACAGCGTGGCATGATGGCTCATGCAAACTTGAATATGACTCAAAATAGCATTACTAATGCCACTACTTATAATCAGAGTACTGGTGGAGTGACTGTTAAACCGGAGAATATCAACGGAAACTGGAATGCGATGGGAATGTTTGGATTCAATACAGCATTGAGAGACAAGCGGTTTACCATAAATTCTTTTTCCCGTGCTAATTATACCAATGCGGTTTCTTATCTTTTTAATGACGATACTAAAATAAATGACAAGAACACTAGTACGACACTGACTTTCGGAGAGAATTTGAATGGAACTTTCCGTAACGACTGGTTTGAATTTACCTTGAATGGTTCAATCAACTATAACTTTGAGCGAAATCAACTGCGTCCGGAAAACAATCAAGAACCCTATACATTTGGTTATGGTGCAAGTACTAATATCTCTTTACCTTGGAGTATGACGTTGTCTACCAATATCACTAATAACGCTCGTCGTGGTTATCGTGATGCCAGTATGAATAAGAATGAACTTATTTGGAATGCACAGATTGCCCAAAACTTCCTGAAAGGCAATGCCGCAACCATCAGTTTTGAAGTATATGATATTCTGCGGCAGCAATCTAATATCAGCCGTTCGTTAACAGCCGATATGCGTTCTGTTTCTGAATATAACGGAATTAATAGCTACTGCATGCTTCGTTTCTCTTATCGTCTGAATGTTTTTGGAAATAAAGAAGCTCGCGGCAATATGCGTCATGGCGGTTTTGATGGTGGTGGACCTCGTGGCCCGCGTGGTGGCTTTGGAGGTGGCAGACCACACTAAAGCAGAGTAATAGGTTTAAATAAAAACAGGAAGTCCCGGCACAACGATTCAATGTTGTTGCCGGGACTTCTTTGTTAATCCGAGAATTTACTCTATATTTGTTGTTTAGTATCCGTATGAAAGGAGATTCCTATGATTGATTGGAACTATATGCTTAGCCAGATAGCAACAGTGGCTTTTGATATTCTTTATTTTGGAGCCATTATCGGTACGATTGTCATCATCATTCTTGACAACCGGAATCCGGTTAAAACCATGGCATGGATACTCATATTACTTTTCCTTCCTATTGTCGGACTTGTCTTTTATTTTTTCTTTGGGCGGAGTCAACGTCGCGAACGTATCATTGGGCAAAAAAGCTACGACCGCTTATTGAAGAAACCAATGGCCGAATATCTCGCACAGGATTGTTCGGACGTTCCTTATGAATACTCCCGTCTTATTCAGCTTTTCCAGCAAACGAATCAAGCGTTTCCATTTGAGGGGAACCGTGTGGCAGTCTATACCGAAGGATATACCAAACTTCAATCATTGTTGCGTGAACTGCAAAAAGCGAAGCAGCATATCCACATGGAATATTACATCTTTGAAGATGACGCTATCGGGCGTATGGTCAGGGATGTGCTGATAGAAAAAGCTTCTCACGGGGTTGAAGTACGGGTTATCTATGATGATGTAGGTTGCTGGCATGTGCCTAACCGTTTTTTTGAAGAAATGCGCAATGCCGGTATTGAAGTCAGGAGCTTTTTGAAAGTACGTTTTCCCTTATTTACCAGTAGGGTGAATTACCGCAACCATAGAAAGATTGTCGTTATTGACGGACGCGTGGGCTTCGTTGGGGGAATGAACCTGGCAGAACGTTATATGCGTGGCTTTTCTTGGGGGATTTGGCGAGATACGCATATCATGTTGGAAGGCAAGGCAGTGCATGGTTTACAAACGGCTTTTTTGCTTGATTGGTATTTTGTAGACCGTACGTTGATAACCGCTTCCCGTTATTTTCCGAAGATTGACTCTTGCGGAAGTTCTTTAGTGCAAATTGTCACGAGTGAGCCTATCGGGCCATGGAAAGAAATCATGCAGGGATTGACTGTTGCCATTACCAGTGCAAAAAAATATTTCTATATGCAAACACCTTATTTTTTGCCTACAGAACCAATATTAGCAGCTATGCAAACAGCAGCATTGTCTGGGGTGGATATACGCTTGATGTTACCGGAACGTGCAGATAACTGGATAACTCATCTTGGATCGCGTTCTTATTTGGCAGATGTGATGCAGGCAGGTGTTAAGGTCTATTTTTATAAGAAAGGTTTTCTACATTCTAAGCTGATGGTTTCAGATGATATGCTTTCCACTGTAGGCTCTACCAATGTTGACTTCCGTAGCTTTGAGCATAACTTTGAGGTGAATGCTTTTATGTATGACGTAGAAACTGCCCTTGAAATGAAAGAAATATTTCTTCAGGACCAGCGCGAAAGTACACAGATCTTTTTGAAGAATTGGGGCAGACGTTCGTGGAGACAAAAAGCTGCGGAGTCTATCGTGCGTTTATTGGCTCCGCTACTTTAATAAGGATGAAATTGTATTTGGATCTTATCTGAACAGTGAGAAGTTTACGCTTCCATACACCCTTCTCTCAATGAAATGTGGATTCTCTTCGAAGTTATTATCTTTTCCGTGTTCTAGTACCAATAATCCTCCTTCTTTGAGAAGATTGTTTTGGAAAATTAATTCGGGGATTGTTTCCAACTCTTTTAAAGCGTAGGGAGGATCGGCAAAAATGAAGTCGAACTGTTCGCGGCCATTCTTGATAAACTTGAATACATCTCCGCGTATCGGCAGACATTTGTCTGTCTGCACCTCTTTCATGATTTTGCAGATGAATGAGTGATGTGCAGGATCTTTCTCAATGCTGATAACACGGTCGCATCCGCGGGATACCAGTTCGATACTGATGCTTCCTGTCCCGGCAAACAAATCAAGAGCTGTTATTCCTTCTTCAAAATCGATATAGTTATTGAGTACATTAAACAGATTTTCTTTGGCGAAATCTGTTGTGGGGCGTGCTTTAAATGTTCGAGGCACGTCAAATCTTCTTCGTTTGTAAATACCGCTGATTACTCGCATGTTAATAAGGCTTGCATGTCAATATTAGTTGCAGGATTCATGATGAATACCTGTAGGATAAACTTTTTCAATTCACTCATTAAAACGTCTTTCTCCGGAAGTATTCCGGTTAGGTGTAACTCATCCCGTTCCTGATTAAACTCCAGTTGTTTCCAGGCGTACAATAAATAGTAAATACGGTCTTCTGTGTGCGTACATTCAAAGGAATTAGCCAGAAGCAGATGTCCTCGTTCAAAACAATAGATGTCAATACCGTCTTTGCGTACAGAAGCATACATCTTCTTACTGTTTCCCAATCTGCTTTTTACAGAAAAATAATCGATGAATGGAGTAGATTGAGAATAGAAACGAGCTTCGGGATATTGTTCATTCAAAAAGGTCTGTGCGCTTTTGTCTATGCCGAAGATGACAGCTACATTATTCTTTCTTAGAATATTATAGAGCACCGTTTCGTTTTCTCTTTTCTGATGATTATGATAAAACAGAAGTTCCGCCTGTCCCTCCTCAAATAAGTCTAATGGCGCAATTGTAAAACGCTTGCTTGCCATCATTATATTTACCCGTTTGTAAGGATGATTTAGGAAGTCCGATTCGTGAAAGACCGCCTTTAGATTGGCTGTAAGGGATAGAGATGTGTCTATCTCTTTCTCTATTATTGAAAGCGAATCGTCATGAATCGGGTTATAGATAGAAAAAGAAAATCCATCCGTACTAAGACGGATGGATAAAGTATATTGTTTTGATTTAGTAAAATCAATCATTATTCCCAGTTACCAGCACCATTGTTTGGAGTATCGATAGAACCTACCATCAAGCCGCTATATTTACCTAGTTTAGAATCCAGGTCTTTTAGGTTGATGATTTCTTGTTTGTCAAGTCCGCTCAAATAAGTTTCGTATGGAGCTTTCACTTCGAACAAATATACTGGAGCACCAGACTTGGCAGTGTCATTTTTCACGTTCATTTCGAATTGAGCACCATTTCCGTGAGGAATATATTTCATAGAGTCGGCATTGAATCCTTTTGGATAGATAGTATCCAATACAGCTACCCACATAGTGTCACGTTTGAAGTTTTCAAGTCCCCATTTCTTAACTTCATCGTATCTACCGGTTTTCTTTGCTTTTTCGATGATAGCCATGGCTTTCTTTTCAGTCAGTCCGTCTTCCAATTGCTTGTCAGTTAACATTCCCATCTTCATAACGAACGGCAATTTTTGATTTTTAACGAAATCAATCAGTGTGTCTAATTTGGGTGCATACATTCCGCGGTGCAGCGAACGGTATTCCTGCTGTGCCTTACGGATGTCGATCAAACGGGCAATGACTGCTTTTTCTCTTTCTTTTTTTGCGTTTTCAAAATTGATAGGACCCATAATGCTGGTGTAACAGATGTAAATCAGTGCAGCAGCACAAAGCACCAATACAATATTAAATACTGTTTTCATGATAAATTATGTTTTTAGTTGTTATATTCGCATCGCAAAAATAGAATAAATAAATTTAAATACGATAGTTCCTCGAACTTTTTTCTCGTACAAAAATGATAAATAACTATTTAGAAAGGCAAATTAAGGAAAATTTTCCTTATCAGCCAACTTTAGAGCAGGAAATTGCTGTAAAATCTCTTTCAGAGTTTCTGCTGTCCACACTGGCAGATGAAGTCTTTATCTTAAGAGGCTATGCTGGTACTGGTAAAACATCGTTGGTAGGGGCATTGGTGAAAACGATGGATCAGCTGCAGCAGAAATCTGTATTGTTGGCTCCTACAGGACGTGCGGCAAAAGTTTTTTCAGCGTATGCAGGACATCCGGCTTTTACTATTCATAAAAAAATATATAGACAACAATCTTTTTCTAATGAGCTTAGTAACTTTTCGATCAATGACAATTTAGCTACCAATACATTGTTTATTGTCGACGAGGCTTCCATGATTTCAAACGAAGGACTGTCGGGTAGTATGTTTGGAACAGGACGTTTATTGGATGATTTGGTGCAATTTGTGTATTCGGGACAAGGTTGCCGACTCTTGTTGATGGGAGATACAGCACAGCTTCCCCCGGTAGGTGAGGAGTTGAGTCCTGCGCTTTTTGCTGATGCATTGAAAGGTTATGGACTTGAAGTACGTGAGATTGATCTTACCCAAGTGGTTCGGCAGGTGCAAGAATCCGGAATATTGTGGAATGCCACGCAGTTGAGGCAACTGATAGCGGAGGATGATTGTTATTCCTTACCTAAGATAAAAATAACAGGTTTTCCTGATATTAAACTGGTACCCGGAACTGAACTGATAGAAGAACTGACTAATTGTTACGATCATGATGGTATGGATGAAACGATTGTTGTCTGTCGATCTAATAAACGTGCTAACTTATATAATAATGGAATACGTGCACAAATTCTTTGGCGTGAAGATGAATTGAACACAGGAGATATGTTGATGATAGCCAAAAATAATTACTATTGGACAGAGAAATATAAGGAGATGGATTTTATCGCTAATGGAGAAATTGCAGTTGTCCGGCGTGTTCGTCGAACTCGTGAAATATATGGTTTTCGTTTTGCCGAAGTTACTCTCCGCTTTCCTGATCAGAATGATTTTGAATTGGATGCGAATCTATTATTAGACACTTTACATTCGGACTCACCTGCATTGCCGAAAGAAGACAATGACCGATTGTTCTATACGGTACTTGAGGATTATATAGATATTCCAAACAAAAGAGACCGGATGAAAAAGATGAAAGCCGATCCGCATTACAATGCTTTGCAGGTGAAATATGCATACGCAATAACCTGTCATAAAGCGCAAGGCGGACAGTGGCAGAATGTGTTTTTAGATCAGGGGTATATGACAGATGAGTATTTGACTCCGGATTATTTCCGGTGGTTGTATACAGCTTTTACTCGGGCGACAAAGACACTGTATTTGGTGAATTACCCGAAAGAGCAGGTGGAATAGTTTTGTTTTTTGAATGACTCTTAATCTTTATATGATTTAGAGTTTTAAGGTTACATTGATTATATAATCAGTTGATTTCAATATTGTTGGATTCAAAAAGGTCTTTGAGTACTGGTTGTGGTTTGTTTATAGATGAAAAGAGTATTTTAAGATAAGAGCTAGCATTAGATAAAAATAGATAGCAATAATCCCTTTATTTGACTCTATTCACAGATTTGGAAAGAGTAAATAAAGGGATTCTCTATAAATTATTTCTCTATATATTAATTATTTGTAAACAATAGTAGTTGCATCATTCTTAGTTAACTTTGGTATCACTTGACCAGTCTTTAAATAAAGAGTCTTAATTTTGCTGCTACGATTGGCGTTTAAGTTTGTTAATGCAGGACATTCCGAAGCATCAATTGACGTAACATAATCATAACTTGCATACCAGGAAACAAGACTTAAATCCAAAGACTCAAGTTTACTACTGATGACTTTAAGACTTTCTGCCTCCGAATAAACATAGCTACCTCCTGCATTGAAACTAGTAATTGGATTATCTCCCAAATTATACTCTTCACAAATAGTAGGGCTATTAAATGTGAGTGATGATACCTTATGTAAACCTGAAATATCAAGCTTTTTCATGTTTGAACAATAACCTAAACGTAATGAAGTCAGGTTAGGGAAATACTCTATTCCGGTTAAATCTTTAATCTGGTTAGAGTATGAGGTGTTAGAGAATGAAGTTGCGTTTAATCCTTCTTCAAGAATAATACATTTGGTATCATCAATAGGGAGAGCCCAACCGTTAGATATACAAAGTGCTCGAAGAACGGCATCTGGAATTTCCACAGGGCTGGCGTCCGGATCTTTTTGAACAATAGCAATATCTTTTACTAATGTACCACTGGTTTGGGCAATATGAATTGTACCTCCACGCGAAGCTGGTGATGCGGATAGTTTATAAGTAGGGATATTCAGTAAATGTTCCTCTTTCTAAAAAATCAAGAGAAAAGCTTTGCTTTACGTGAGCTTTTCTCTTGAT
>NZ_JAJKHN010000060.1:0-41533 GCF_020982715.1 Bacteroides sp. 1_1_30 | reverse complement strand
GCAAACTACTATTTATCAATCATTTATTTTACAACAAAAGGGTTAATCTCTTAAATCGAGACATTGTCACAAATTATAAACCACAAATAATCAAAACATGAAGCTAGTAAAATTTAAGGTTCAAAATTTCAGAGGTTTAAAAGGAGAGCATAATGAAATTCAGTTCAAAAAGTCTGATATTATATTTCTTATAGGACAAAACAATACTGGTAAATCCACTTTTTTAAGAGCCTACGAATTCTTCACTAATTCCAAGCAGAAAGCGACTTTAGATGATTTCTATAATCAGGATATCACCAATACAATAAAAATGGAAGGATGGTTTGAATTAGAGAAAGATGATGATAAAGATAAATCCTATTCCAAATCAGACCCAGACTGGGCTACTAAGTGGGTGAATAGTGATGGATATATTAAAATAAAGAAAGAATGGAACAATATTAATCAAGATTTCAAGAAATATACATTTTCTCCTAATGAAGGACACTGGGTTCTTAACGGATTCGGGGGATTTGATAGTTTATTCGGCAAAGCAGCCCCTACTCCAATCTCAATAAATGCCATGGAAGATGAAGCTTCTTTAGGGGAGAAAGTGAACAAGTTGATTCAAGATCAATATTTAAAATCTTTGAAAGATAACCATCAGGAACAATATGAAAAAGTTCTTCAAGAAATACGTAATCTACAGAACTGCGTTATTGGTTGTGCCACTATCCAACAACAAGATGAATTACTCAACCAATCTTTCCAACACGTATTTGACGGATTAAAGCTTAGCATAGAAGCCAATACCTCCGAAAACATTAAAGTAGAAGATCTATTAAAAAAGAATCATACAATTACCATACAAAAAGATGGAATAGACAGAAAAGATTCTTTTCAAAGAAGCGGTCATGGTATCATACGACAGGCGCTCTTCAATTTCATAACCTTTTTATTAAATATGCAAGAAGAATCGCATCGAAAGGAGTACATTATCTTATACGAAGAACCAGAACTTTTTTTACATCCAAAAATCACTTTTAAGTTGCGCGAAGAATTGTATAATCTAGCAGCTCCCGGTAAACCATATCAAATATTGTGCGCCACACATTCACCTATGATGATTGACATATCGAAAGATCATTCTTCGCTTATTAGAGTTGTTAAAAATCAGGATGAAGAGACTATCACATACCAAGTACAAACTGGAGTTTATACAGAAATGTATTCGAAAGAAAGAGTACAAATGATAAACAGATTTAATCCTCATATATGCGAAGTTTTTTATGCAGATAAGGTTTTATTGGTAGAAGGAGATACTGAAACCATTGTATATAGAGAACTATTAAACAAGTTCTTTCCAGAGAAAGAAATCTTTGTCTTAAACACAGGTTCCAAAATGAACATTCCATTTTTCCAAGACATCTTAACAGCATTTCATATCAAACATTATCCAATCCATGATGTAGATTCTAAGCTAATCAATACAGTTAATGGACAAAAAACAAGTGCAGCATGGAGTCTTAATGAAAAGATATGGAAGAAAGTGGAAGCTGCCAATATTATTGAAAACGGATTATCAAACAGATATGTCCACAACGCTAATTTTGAGAACGCCCATAAATACAACTTATCGAATGGGAAGGATAAACCTCTGAATGCATTCCTCTTTGTTGAAACAATCAAGGATATCAACCAAGATGTTCCTTGCCTAAATTGGCTAAAAGATATACTAGGCGAATGTAAAATTCGGCATGATCAAGAACATGTAGAATCTATCGCAAAAACGATAGAAACAATCGAGAATGATAAAAAAACGTATAAAACAATCTCAATAGACGATTCAAATCACAGTATTTAAACAAGATAGTTCAGATAACAGATTAAAGTAGTTATGAGCTTTTTCTTCTAATACTCATTCAAAGAAAAGAAATCATTCTACTTTTATGAATTATTAAACACATTCCTTATGAAAGACAAGTTTCCATATTTTCCTCATTCCTCCACTACTACAGAAAAGAAGTGGGACAAAGAACTTTTTAACAATAAATTTATACATCAGTATATTCACCCTATCGCTATTGAGATAGAGTATCATTACCCCTATTACGGTTTGTTAGATAGAAAAGGAAAAAGAATCGCATTTTTTAATCGACATCGTGAACCTATACCTAAAAGTCACAGAGACAGTGAACTGCGATATTGGTACAAAATAGACATTAACAATATCGAATATTACACCTATAAGATTGAATATGAAGAATTTCAAAATATTAAATGTGAAGTAATTCAATTTTACGATCAATCCAATGCAGTCAATGATGAAAAAAGTTTCACTGAATATATTAAAAGACTTAATCATATAGATGAAACACTATTAGAAGTATCCCCTATGCAACAACGTTTTGCCCTGACAATAAAAAAAGCCTATGAATTGAAAAAAGAAAATGATTACCTAAATATTGAGAATGAACGATTAATGAGAATAAACAAAGAGCTACGTGAAGACATAAGAAAGAGAATAAGAGATGCAAATAATGCATAAGGAGCATAATGAAAATTCCTATTATATACAAATAAAATAATCCAAACGCTTCCCATTCCCAAAATAAAGCCCTACTTTTGTGGAGAATTCTGTTTGCTATATTTACAACAGTATTTCACAAATAAAATAAACCCAACAAGATGAAAGAAGAACCCGACAGTCTGTCTGTCCCCTACAATTTCTCCCGGTGTTTCAATGACCAATGCCCACAAGCCTCGAAATGTTTGCGCTACATAGCTGCACAAAATGAAACAGCCGATTACCTTTATATCTCCATCGTTAATCCGGCACGTTATCCTGCGGATGGAAACCAATGCGAATGTTTCAAGACTGCTGTCAAAGTTCATGTGGCGTGGGGACTAAAACGGTTGCTCGACAGAATCCCTTATGAGGATGCAGTCAGTATCAGAATGCAATTGGTAGGACACTATGGGAAAACAGGATATTACAGGTTTTATCGCGGAGAACGAGGGCTTATGCCTAAAGACCAAGCCTATATCAGACAACTATTCCGTAATAAAGGGATAAAAGAAGAACCAACTTACCAACATTACACAGAAGAATATATTTGGTAAGTTGCTGTCATCTGTCACAGTTTAGGGGTTAATAGTTTAGTAATGAACCGATAAGACTGTGACAGCAAGAGGTGACGGCAGGGTGATGGCATTTTTGCCATCACCTGGTTATTAGTCTTACGACATGATAAAGAGTACCGCTACGCGTATGTTTGGAAGGTATTTCTTGCTTTTTCAGTATTCTTCCGAAGGAATTAACCCTCTTGACAGACATCGGGATTGAACTGCCTTTTTGAATATCTTCCATAATCTCCGCTGGAGACAACCACTCCCCTTCTTCAGGCTGTGCGGCACGGAAATAACGGAAGAAAAGTTGCTCTTCCGGCGGGACTTGTTCAAATTCACGGTTGTTTTCCACCATGATCTTTTCTTCCTCCTGGTCGAACCAGTAACGTTCGCCATGTTCCAATTCGTACATAGCTTGTGCGTAAAGCTGCTCATAGTCTATCGGACGGTTGGTGTCAATCACTCCGGTCACTTCGATGCAAATAAAACGACGACTGCCGGAAGGGTCGGTCAACAAGTCTTTCTGGTTACTTGTAGCTATGAATGAGGCGTACCGACGCATTTCAAGCACGGCACTGCCATGAGGTTTCTTCACATTCAGTACAGGCTTTTGCAGAATATGTTTCAGAAAGCCTTGTTGTGTCGAACTCACCTGGTCAAATTCATCGATATTGATAAGCGCAAAACGATTGAGGTAAAGTTCGGCATCTTTCTTTCGGGAGAAATCAATGCTGTCAGTATAGTAGGAACGCTCGGAAGGGGGCATTATGCTCCGGCAAAAGGTGGATTTACGTGTCCCTTGCGGTCCGACAAGTAAGGGCGAAACACTGTTTGCATACTTTTTATTGCTTCCTTTCCAATGAGAAACCATATTGAGGAACCAACGGTGGAACAAATCCATCCAATACGGATTCTTACAAGGGACGGTGGCTGCCAATGCACGAATACGGTCTTTACCGTCCCATGCGGGAAGCCGGTAGAGGAAATCTTCCAACGGGTTGAATACAGGGACGCGGTTGGAGTAAATATAACGACTAATATCCCTATCCCACAACGGGATACCTTCCATCTGTGCATCCAAAGCAATGCTGTTCAGCGCACGTTTATCGAGAGGATTGAAACGGAAACGAAAAGAAAGCCTTTCACGATATTCTACCTCACCAATTTGGGTATTATGACGGAATTCATAGCGGCGTTTCATAAATTCTTCAGTCTGCAAGGCGAGTTGCTGCTCTTTAGTCAGGCTGATATTCTTGCCGAAACCTTTGCACTCGGTATATATATTGCCAATCATTTGCCGGATAAGCTCTTCCTGTCTATACATATAGAAGTGGAAAACAGTACGTTTCACAACTTCTTCTTGTGGAAGTCCCGAAGCAAAACAGTTTTTAGCCAGTTGGACAACTAAAGGATGCCATGTGTCTTTGCTCAATTCGAGCCCCGCTTCCCGGAGATCGGCATAAGCTTTCCGAAAAGCGGCTTCGAAAAGCATCAGGAAGGCATTTTCCGCATCATATCCCGGTACGGCACGGGTCAATGGAGATTTCTCCGCCTGAACCGCTTCACGGAAAGTGGTTTCTTCGGGCATTGATGATGGTTGAGAGAGATAAAATTGGACTGAATTCGGACGATATATGATGTCCGGATCGTGGGATAATCGCGAATATTGTTCCAGAGTCGGTTCTTTGGGAAGTATATCGAACGGGATTTGGGGCTGATAACATTTCACAGCCAGTCGATAAGCATGGGCATGGAATAGTTCCGCTTCTTCCCGTGTTTTGGGAAGGGAGTTGTCCGGTCGGGTGAAGGTAGTCCATATTTTCACAGTTTTGCCACTTGAACCCATAAAAACACAACGGGTTTGTGGTTGCTCACAGGCTTTTTGTTTCACTAAAGCGATTTCCGACTTATTGGATAAAGGGCCAATGGTCAGTTCTACAATACCGTTGTAGCTTTTCATCTGTTTCTGACCGTTTACTTTTCGGAATTCAGCGGCAGGAATTATCTTGGGCAGTTTATCGGCAAACATACACCGTTCATCGGAAAGGGTATATCGCAGATGTTCTCTGAATGTAGAAACAGGACGGGATTTTATTTCTGTCTTTATCTTATTTACCAGTATATCAAGATCCATTACGCTGAGCGCTATCGTATCTTCATTCTTACGAAATTGAGTAATTTTCATTAATTTGATAATAAATTGTTTTGTCAGCGCCTTTGTGATCGTTGAGACTGCTAAATTAGTCATAATATCCGAAACCAGCAAAGAAAACAAGTTTTTAATACAGAAAATTATTGATATATCAAGCATCTCTTTAACCGAAAGAAACGGGATTGCCACCGCCGAATTACGGGGCAAATTAGTTTTCCCTGCTTGAAACTAAAGTTCCAGCTAAGGGAAACTGTAGTTTCATCGGTGAGAAACCAATGGTTTCAAGCAATTGGAACTATAGTTTCAAGCGTATGAAACTAAAGTTTCGCACCTTGAAACTGTTGGTTTCAAGGCAGGACACAACTCATAAGTACGAGGATAATAAATTGAACTACTAATCCATTGATGGCTGATACTATTTATTTTCGAGCAGCGTCTTTATTTTGTCTTTGTTTTCTAGGTGACAGCATTATTGCCATCACACTGCTGTCACACTGTGCTGTCACACTATTAAATACTTATACTCTGCAAGTTAGATTATAATCTGTGACAGATGACAGATATATTTTATTTTTTATTTCATAGAGATGCTGATATGACTAATTTAATACTTTATATATCCTTCTTGTTCATACGCTTTCCCATATTTATGAATCATTGCCACCAATGGCCTTAAACGTTCGTCAGAAACCAACATAGCCCTATAACGCAAATACTGATTATCATAAAGCTGCCGGTTTCCGTCCTTGAGGCGTTTCTTCACATCCGCAGGAATGAAAAATTCCGCACGGTTGCCCAATTTGACATAGAATTCATTTAAAAAGATAGAAATGCCAGCCAAATCTATGTCTCCGAAATGAATATAGCGATTGGGAATTATCTTTAGCCAGTTACACAAATCCTTCGATTGCGGATAACGGGACACGAAAAGAACTTTCATTCCTTCAAACAAGTACTTTTGGGCACGGATATGCTGAAAATTCTCTCCATTCTCTATACCCACTACTACAACATCTTCAGGAATACGGAAATATTCGTAATCCTGCATGAAAATAGAAGTGCCTTGCAAAGGAGAAAGCACACATGGTTCGCCATGAAACGTAGCTTCTATAGGCGTATAACAATTAAGGAGAAAACCTTTGAACGTACGGGTATATCTCAATTTAGAGTCCCCCGCCTTCGCCACTTGCTCCGAACGTGACACTTCATCCGGACAGTTCTTCATCTCAATCCAATCTTCCAGCTCCATGCCGGAAGTATAATTCTGGGAGATGTAGATACGGCATCCTTCCGGGTCAATCATACGAAAACTACGCTTACTCCCTCGGGGAACAATAGTGATGATTCCCTCATCCATTAATCTATTTGCTATCAGTCCATCAAACTTTGTGTAAGGTATGAGCTCACCGCCCAGCATTTTCAGAACCAGCCTCGCCATTGCCAATGTAAATAAACTGCCACTCATTTTTCTATCTTATTATAGGTTAACAATGGGACAACCTGGGTATTTGACCGCCCGTCTTTACTCAATAAATAGGTATAACGATAGTCTTCCACATTGTAAGTAGTGGGAGAACTGTTTACCAACAAAATATTCCGGCAATTGGCAAAGTCCAAAATACCTTTCACATTGTTGGGGTGTAACTTGCCTATTTCATCCATCATACAATGGATTTTAAAGTCACCAAACTTACGTGACGCCTTTTCTTTGAATACATTAATCAGCATGATATTGACCATGGCTTTCACCAGAATGTCCGTACCGTCGGAACCTACATTGGCAATCTTCTCCACCCATCCCGTGTCATTATCATTCTCTTTCACGCGGAACTCCAGTTTGAATGTATCGGCAAGCGCCAACCGCCTGCGTCCCGGATCGTCGAGCAGGAATTTCATAAACGACAACAAATGCCGGACAGCCACCGCATTGACATCTTCACGGGAATCCTGCGAGAACAAGTCAACCTTTCCCATATTATATTGGTTCTCATCGCTAAACCGTTTAATCTCCAGCAATAACTGCATCAGTTTATCGCTGCTCTGAAGCGGGCGAAGAGCTATTTCCTTTATTACTCCGGCAAAATTCCGCTTGACAAAATCGTCGTTGATATCCTTTATTGTTCTGTGTATCTCGCTTTCATTACGGGTCAGTCCTCCCACTTCCTGCGAAATCCGGCGGATTATATCCGTATACCGTTCACTGATATGTTTCTGATAATCGGAAATCTTATCATTATCCACAAACTCGCACAGATTGGAAGCGAAATCATAGTAATCCTGTTCTCCAACCAGTTCCGTACGGAAATGAAACGTGTTTTTTGACGAGAAGTTTCCATTGAACTGCGTCACCGCTTTCTTGAATTCTTCTGTTTTTCTGATAGTGGATACGATGAGCGACTTCAACTCTTCCACAATAACATCGCAATTTTTCCGGGTAGGCTTCTCTCCTATTTCTGTCACAGAAGGCGGACAGAAAGTTTCATCTTTCCGGAACATATCCACTTTATTCAATCCATCCTCCAATAAGTGCAATTCCTTGTTAATCCGGTCGAGGTGCTCGTCCGCCCCTTTTTTCTGAACCTGCAACTTCTCCTTTTTCAGAGCGAAACGTTCGTCCAATGCAACTAGCTTCGCATCCTGTTCTTTCTTCCGGCTTCGCGTAGCAGGTTCTTTATCAAACAGTTCCTCCTTGTCTCTTTCATAATAAAGAACTTGCGGGCGGGATTTACCTATATAATCTAATTCTTTATTTATTTCGGCAAGCCTGTCATCATACTTGCGGATAGTGACCGTATCAGCACCCTTTCCATTCAATTCATTCTCCTGCGCCTGCTTCAATTCCTTTTTCCGCTCCGCAGTTTGCTGTTTCATCCGCTCTATCTCTTGCTGAATGCCGGCAACAAACTCCTCCAGTTCCTTCCGGAGTTCCGTCCTGCTGTCATTATACACTTTCCGGCAAGCTTTCAACAGTTTTTCCCGTTCCGCCAAATGCTTCTCCTTCTCGCCTTCCGCCACATAAAGACGATGACCGATATCATTCAGTTGCGCCTGTAATTCTTCGACACAAGCTCTTTTCCATTCCTCCTCTTTCGTCTTCCATGAGGCGTAATCAGCCTGCAAATTCTTCAATTTTGCAGGAATCTGCATTCGCTCGGCTTCCATCAGATGTTGTTCTTCCAAAATACTATGTATTTGCTTCGAATACTTCTTCTCCAAAGAAGAAACAGCTTCCCCCTCTTCTTCCGTCAGTCGGGTGAGACGGTCGGTACAGAGTTGCCGGGCTGCTTGTTGCCTGTCGCGCTCCTGCTTCATTTCCTCGGGAGTGCGGACAGAACGCTCGATTGCTGTCAGATTGAGTGAAACGCCGAACAAAGTAGCTTCCTTATTCACTAATTGAGGTTGCAGTTCATTGTTGTACAACACCAGTTCCTCATCCGCCACCTTGCCTATCGTCTCCTGCCAATCCGGTTTGTTCTTCTCCAGCCATTCACACAAAGAACCTTTTCGTTTCTCAATCAAGGCATCCAATGTTTGTAACTGTTCTTCAATCGCGCTCCGTTCTTTACGAACGGTCTCCATCTTTGCCTGAAATTCCCATTTCAACTCTTTCACTTTCCATTCACACTCCTGCCTCAACTGCTTTATTTCTCCTTGTTGCTGACGGATGCTATGTTCCAGTTCCTTGTCCTTTTTGCGCAGTTCGTTGATGCCGTCTTCACAATCGGACATTTCCTTTTGATGGGGATGTTCGTATTTCACCTTTTGAAGTTTCAGGTTACACTGTGCCTGTTCATCGCGCAACTGCCGGATACGATTATCCACAGTCTGCACTTTCTCTTCTTGCGTTGCCCTTACTTTCTCTTCTTCCACACGAAGTTGTTGCATCAATTCTTCCTGCTTGCCGGCAATCTCCGCATTCCGAGCATTTATCCGTGCTTGCTGGCTATTCTCAAAAGTACGGAAATCAGCTTCCAGTTTCTCAAACAGCAATCGGTACTTACTCAATACGTCCTCATAAGCCCTTGTCAGTTCCGATTTCATATTCCGGACTTGTTCAAGTTCCTGAATCAGTAATTCTTCGCAAGATACCCGTTTGATGATTTCTTCAATCTGCATCTGCTCGTAATGCAGACGTTTCTCACGTATCTTTTTGAGCAAATCGTTTATTATACCTATATCCCTAATCAAGCCATCACGCTCATTGGTGTACTTTTGTTGCAGTTCACCCATAAGCCGCAGCAACCGTTCACGTTCCGTCTCCGCTTTAGCCTGTTCTTCCTTCACTAACGGAATCTCATGCAAAGCCTGTTTCTCCGCAAAGTTAAGCTCCGCACGCCCTTCACCAATCTGCTTTTGAGTATAAATCAAGTCACGATAGGCGTTCATTACTTTCTCCGCCATCTTCCGGACAGGCACTTCTCCATTCTTGTTCTTTGTAAACCAAAGCATCACGTCCCTGTATTCCTGCTCGAATTCCTTTATCTGGCTACGATAGAAGTCCAAATCGACAGAGATATCCTCATCACTCATCGAACGGATAATGGTATCTTTTATAAAATCAGCATCCAGTTTGGAATTTAAAAAGACGTTCTGTATCGTACGGGGAATATTCTGATATTTTGCACTTTCCACAATGGCAAACTTGCGGTAAGGTATCATTTCATGCTTGCGGTTATTACCGAAAATAATGTCCCGATACATTTCATAGCTAGTCACTTGTGCAGTAATCTGAATCTTCGAACCGATATGTTCGCGGATGCGTCCCCACTCGGAATGTACCACATTGTGTTCGTCAATGAACCAGTCCTGTTGGAATGGCGCATCAATAAAACGGAAAAACACCCGTCCCTGGGATTTGGCAGCTACCACACAATACGCCCCATTCTCCCGCATCACTTCATAGATAATGTAAGAATTGGCGTATGGAAAGTAAAAAGCATCGAAGCTTTTCTTCTCCTTCGGAATGCCTAGTCTTAGTTTGTCAGCATTATAAAAGAATAGGATGGCACGGAGCAGCGTACTCTTACCGACACCTTGCGTACCTATAAAATGTACGTTCCCATCCAACTTCACTTCCGCATACGGAATATGGGCACTGTTCAGAAAAATAATCTTATTCAGGTATCTCATCTTGCACCTCCTCTGAAATTGTGATACAATCAACCAAGTCCTCCATATAATGGAAAGCCGACAATACTTTATACGTCCCGTCAAGTTCGTTTTCTTTCTCTATCAGTCCTATACTCTCCAGTTCTTTCAGCAGTTTGCCGACTACTTCATCATATTTCTTCTTATCCGAAAACAGTTTAGTTGCCTTTTCTTTCAGTTCGATATCGCATCCTATCTGAATCTCAATATCAGCAGCACGAAACAGAAAGCCCGGGCCGAATGCCGAATGATAGGTTTTCAGGAAACTCAAGTAATCAATCCACTTCTGAATTGCTTCCAGTTTACGTTCCAAATCGACTTTCGATTCCTTGCGAGTAAAGTAGTAATAACCGTCACCACCTTCCAGATAAAAACCGATGCCTTTATAGTAATCATAATAATCGGGCAAATCTTCCTCAATGGCATCATACAAGCGTTTCACTTGGGTAGAGACACTATTGGAAGAAATGAATCCCCCTTTGCTAAGTATATTAAATATCTCTTCAGTATATTTCATAGTCATCTGTTTTTAGCATTCAGCATACATCATTTGGCATATATTAAAGGGTATTCCACTTCATCGGAGATTTCATAAGTATCCGTAAAGCGAAGTTCGTCGGCATACTGTGATGCCAGTTGGCAGAAAAAGATTAATTTCTCTCCACGTGTCACCTCTTTCCGGTAGCGATAGTTCATCACAAAAGAGAACAGGTGGGTGCTGGACGCCATAAATGAATTATGCACTTCCTGCAAGTTTACGGTATCTATCATTTGCGACTGCCCATCCAGGTATCCTTCCGGAATGGCATCTGCCAGTTGTTTCATTCCTTTCGGAGAATTTTTCTGCCGCGCGACAAGTTTCTTCAAAATCTGAAAAGCCTCATCGGAAGTCCGTAGATTATCAATGGAAAGCTTGATGCGATAACCGACCTGCGGCTCCATCCAGACAGGATTTTTTTGTGCGGCAACAGAACGGATACTTGTATGTTCTTCCAACAAGAACTGGTCTTTCAAGTACTTCAACTTCTTTACTTTCTCAAAGATACGGTTCTGATAATCTATCAGATTCAGATAATGGATGATTTGTTTCTGGATTTCAATCAGGTTATGGTACGAGTCATTTAGCTGAAGTTTCACGTCACTAACTACATTCCGCATTTGTACGTCCATCGCCACCCGGAAGAAAACAGGCTGTCCGTAGTCTATCAATTCCTCACTTTTACGAATCAGCAGAGCAATATTATTCCGTTTCTCATCGAGGCGGACAAGTTTGGTCTTTTTTATCTTATAATTAGGTTCGTTCTTATAGGTATTATCCATGTTTCTTTTCAGATCCATCACATTGCGGACTGTAGTCAGAGCGATGTTTTTCAAGCAGCGTTTCACTTCACGCTGGTAGTTGTATTTACGTTGTTCGTTATTCTCTTTCAAGTAATAGTCAATGTTTTCATTCAGTCGTGTCAGGTAATCCTGCACGAAAGATACATTGATTTCTTCATTTACTTCGAGCACATCTTCAAAGAATTTCAGATAAATATCCTCCATTTCAAGAAAGTCGCCAGTGTCCCGGATGACTCCATAGTCTATCAGATAGCGGATACGCTCTTCTTTGTACTCCGTCATTTCAAGCGCATAATCATAACGGAACGAAAGAGATTTCCGTTTAGCAAACATTTCTTTCAAGAGTTCTTTCTCCCGGTCCAGACTTTTGACAAGTTCTTCTATAGAACGAAAAGTGCTCATATTAGTTTTGTCTTTTAATGGTGTGTTACTACTTCCAAATATTTACATAGTATATATTTCAGTAATAAGATATCACAAAAATAACACAAATGAAATAGTAAACCTAATTTCTGTATCAATATTTTTATTACTACAAAAATTAAGAAACTAACTCTACATATTCATTATACAACTATAAATTTCAAGTAAGAATTTGCAAAGGCAATTACTATTTATACCTTTGTGACTTCAACAGAGAATATGATTTCAATAGAGAATTAGTAACCCGTTAAAAGAGAAATTGATTATGCGTTCATTCATAGTATTTCTTTGTTTAGTCCCCACCCTCCTGTTTGCCCGACAAACTCAACTTGAGACACAGTTGAAAGAAGCCATCAAGGGAAAGAAGGCCGAAATAGGAATAGCCGTCATCATTGATGGGAAAGATACGGTAACTGTCAATAATGATATTCACTATCCACTGATGAGCGTATTCAAGTTTCATCAAGCATTAGCATTGGCCGATTATATGGGAAAACAGAGGCAATCGCTGGAAACCCGGTTACCCATTAAAAAATCGGATTTAAAGCCGGATACTTACAGTCCGCTACGAGATAAATATCCGCAGGGCGGAATTGAAATGAGTATTGCCGACCTGCTAAAATATACACTCCAACAGAGTGACAACAATGCCTGCGATATTCTTTTTGATTATCAGGGAGGTCCGAATGCCGTAAACAAGTATATCCATTCACTGGGAATTCGGGAATGTGCCATTGCCGGTACGGAAACTGCCATGCACGAAGACTTGAACCTATGTTATGAAAATTGGACTACTCCGTTAGCCGCAGCCGAATTAGTGGAAATATTCCGTAAGAAGCCATTGTTTCCCAAAGTGTACAAAGACTTCATATTTCAAACAATGATAGAATGTCAAACCGGACAAGACCGTCTGGTTGCTCCGTTGCTCGACAAAAAAGTAACCGTAGGTCATAAAACCGGAACGGGAGATCTTAATGCGAAAGGACAACAAATCGGTTGTAATGACATCGGTTTCGTTCTTTTGCCCGGTGGACGTACTTATAGTATAGCTGTCTTCGTGAAGGATTCTGAAGAAAATAATCAAGCGAACAGTAAAATTATCGCTGATATTTCCCGTATCGTTTACGAATATGTAGTGCAGCATTAAGATGGAGACAAAGTACATTCGGTACGAATGAAGATTGAAACAAAGTAATAGAAATTAGAAAATTCATTTATATGAAACTACATCATATCGCTATCTGGACTTTTCGTCTGGAAGAACTAAAAGAGTTCTATGTCCGCTTCTTCGGAGGAAAAAGCAACGAAAAATATATCAATCCCAAGAAAGGATTCGAGTCCTATTTTATCTCCTTTGGAGAGGGAACAGACTTGGAACTGATGAGCCGTACAGATGTACAGAACACTCCCATTGAAGAAAACAGGGTTGGACTGACACACTTTGCTTTCACCTTCCCCAGCCAGGAAGAAGTATTACGCTTCACCGAACAAATGCGTTCGGAAGGATATACCATCGCCGGCGAACCGCGTACTTCGGGAGACGGATACTTTGAAAGTGTAGTCCTCGATCCTGACGGAAACCGGATTGAGTGCGTATATCGGAAAACTGCAAACGAATCGAAAAACAAAGCAAGACAGGAAACTGACATAGAAAATATTCCCCCCGTGACGCTCCATACAGAACGTTTATTTCTCCGCCCTTTCGAAGAAAGAGATGCTGAAGCGTTCTTTGCTTGTTGCCAGAACCCGAATTTGGGAAACAATGCCGGATGGCCACCCCATCGTACGTTGGATGAATCCCGCCGGATACTTCATTCCACATTTATCAACCAAGAGGGAATATGGGCAGTGATACTAAAAGATACAAAACAGCTAATCGGTTCGGTAGGAATTATCCCCGATCCTAAACGCGAAAATCCGCAAGTGAGAATGTTGGGTTACTGGCTCGACGAATCTCATTGGGGCAAAGGGTACATGACCGAAGCAGTGCAGGGTGTCCTCAACTATGGCTTTGAAGAATTGCGGCTTAGCCTCATCACAGCGACCTGTTATCCGCACAATAAACGTTCGCAGAAAGTACTGAAAAAGAACGGTTTCATCTATGAAGGTACACTTCATCAGGCAGAACTGACTTACAACGGAAACATCTACGACCACCAGTGCTACTACCTGCCCGGCATCTCCCAACCTACTCCGGAAGACTATGATGAAATCCTCCATGTATGGGAAATGTCCGTTCGCCACACGCATAATTTCCTGACGGAAGAACATATCCAGTTCTATAAACCACTGGTACGGAAGCATTATCTACCCGCTGTTGAACTTTTTGTTATCCGGAATGCCAACGGAAAGATGGCCGCCTTCATGGGATTGAGCGACGAACTGATCGAAATGTTATTCGTACACCCCGACGAACAGGGAAAAGGATATGGCAAACGATTAATGGAATATGCAAGAGACAAAAAACATATGGATAAGGTGGACGTAAACGAGCAGAATGAAAAAGCACTCCAGTTCTATCTCCATTTGGGATTCCAAATCATCGGCAGAGATGAAACGGACAGCATGGGCAAACCTTTCCCTATTCTCCATTTGCAACTGCCGGAAGCTGATTCCGCTAATAGAGATTAATTTCCCCCAAACGAAAGCTACATGAACCTACGTGCAAGATTATCCGAACGAGTACACATTGAAGATATCAGAGAGGTACTCCACTTTATACAGGATGATGAACGGCTTAGAGAAGAAATCTACCAACTGATATTCGATGAAGACGCTATCGTCTCCTATCAGGCATTGTGGGTATGTACTCATTTCTCAAAGGCAGATGTAGCATGGTTGAGCCGGAAACAAGAAGAATTGATCGACGCTGCCATGACCTGCCCACACTCGGGAAAACGGAGAATGATCCTGAACCTGATATGCCAGCAACCTGCCGCCGATCCGCCACGAGTGGATTTCCTCGATTTCTGCATGGAACGCATGATATCCCGCGAGGAACCACCGGGCGTGCAATCGCTCTGCATGAAACTGGCTTATCAACTGACACGCTCCATCCCGGAACTACAACAGGAACTACGCACAATACTGGAAATCATGGAGCCCGACTTACTGGTTCCCGCTATCCGTTCCGTACGAAAAAACACCCTGAAAGCCATGAAAACAAAGAAAAACAGATAATTTCTATCGCTTTTATCTCACCGTTCAATTAGAGTATATTCAGATGGAATATCTGGGATATACCCGTCACCGAAATCTGAATACCGATACAGAAAGTAAAAAAGGCTACGAGCTTATTAATAATTTGATTTCCCACCGGTCCCAACCTCTGAATAAACCTCTGTCCTTGTGAAAGGAATACATAAAAGATGGCCGCCATACAAATAATGACAAGCGCAATGACCAAATAATTAATCCCAGTTTGCAACAATTTGCCTTTAACACTGGCAGACGCCATCAAAGTAAAGATAACCGATATACTGCCCGGTCCGATACTGATAGGAAACGTGATGGGATAAAATATCTTCTGCTCGATGTTTTTCCATCTGAAACCGTCTACATTCTTACTGGCTTCTTCTTTATCAGACGAACCTGAATCGCCCAACAGCTCCATTGCCGTCTTACAAATCAATATTCCACCTCCTAACTGAATAACAGGAATAGCCAAACCGAAAATCAATAGAAACAGATGTCCTATCACCAATGTCCCTACACCGATCATTATAAAATTGAGCGTCAGCTTCTGAATGGCTGCTTTCCGTTGTTGAGGATCGAGGTCTGTAAAGAATCCATTGACGACAAAACCATTCCCCAAAGGATTTATCACCGGAAACAGCGCCATAAACGATGACGAAAATATGATGAGAAGATTACTTAATGACATAATACCTGTTTTTTGATACTTTATTAATATCTGATATGTATCTAAAACATAAATGAAACGTTATTGTTTTGAGAATATGCTTTTGCGAGAGGAATCCGCATCGGTTGAATACCTTGTGAAAGCAGCTTATAATAAACCTTTAACTAGAAATTAAAATTATGTGTACAAGAGTCGTTTATTCGGGAAAAAATGGAATGGTGGCAACCGGCCGGTCTATGGACTGGAAAACAGAAATGCACAGCAATCTTTGGGTATTTCCCAAAGGTATAGAAAGAAATGGAGAAACGGGAGCCAACTCCCTGAAATGGACGTCCAAGTATGGCAGCGTGGTGACTTCGGCTTTCGAGATTGCCAGTACAGACGGGATGAATGAAAAAGGATTAGTTGCCAATCTGTTATGGTTACCCGAAACGGAATACCCGGTCAGAGATCAAAGTAAACCGGGACTTGCCATTACTGCATGGGTGCAATATATGCTGGATAACTTCGCCACCGTAGACGAGGCCGTCGCTTTCATTGATGAAAATACTTTCCAAGTGGTATCGGACCTGATGCCGGATGGTTCCCGCCTGGCAACCTTGCATTTATCTATTTCCGACGCAACGGGCGATTGTGCGATATTCGAATATACGGGTGGAAAGTTGACTGTTTACCACAGCAAGGAGTACAAAGTAATGACCAACTCCCCTACCTACAACAAGCAACTGGCACTAAACGAATACTGGAAATCAATAGGAGGATTGAGCTTCCTGCCCGGAACCAACCGTCCGTCCGACCGTTTTGCAAGAGCCAGTTTTTATATCAATGCCCTGCCCCAAACAGATGATGTGAGAATAGCCATAGCAAGCGTATTCAGCGTTATCCGTAATACTTCTGTTCCTTATGGCATATCCACTCCCGAATTTCCGGAAATTTCCACCACACAATGGAGAACGGTATCGGATAGTAAGAATTTGCTCTACTTCTTCGAATCAAGTCTGACACCTAATACATTCTGGGTAAACTTACGGGAAACAGACTTGTCGGAAGGAGCTCCGGTACTCAAATTATCTATCGCCAACGATGAAACTTATCATGGAAATGCAACGAAAGAGTTTAAACCGGCACAGCCGTTCAGATTTATGGGAGTAAAAGGATAAAATTATCCCCGGAAACGATCCATCTGAAGCACATCCCAAAAGTTTTTGTATCTAACTTTTGAGACGTATTTCGATCATTTCCGGGGATAAAATCTGTTTCTTTAACAGCTTGCCATTAATTGAAATAATAAAGGAACACAGCAATTCCTTCAAGTGCTTTTTTCGGTTGGTCTTTTATTTCGATAGCAAACTTGATTTCCGCTTTTGCCACACCACGCAGATTAGTCAGCGAGTGCAAAGTAGTCACCAGACGGATGCTCTGTCCTGACAATACAGCCTGACCGAATTTCATTTTGTCCATACCGTAGTTAATCATCATTTTCAGGTTATTTACCTGGATAATCTGATTCCACAGACAAGGAAGCATAGACAATGTCAGGTAGCCATGAGCAATCGTGCTATGATAAGGGCTGTCTACTTTCGCACGTTCCGTATCTACATGAATCCATTGATGATCCAGCGTTGCATCAGCAAAAAGATTAATACGTTCCTGCGAGAGTTCCACATAATCGGAAACACCTATCTGTTGACCTACTAGTTTTTCGAATTCTTCGTACGAATTGATAATTACTTTTTCCATAAGTCTTATCGTTTTTATGGGGGTTATTTACTATTAAATTGGGGACAAAAATAGGAAAAATAAACTGATATGCCACCAAATTTATAAATAAAAGCAAGGAATGAAGTATTTAGGTATGTTTTACAAACCGGAAGCCTGTTTCAGTGCTTCTGTCAGAATACTATACCCCTTACCATTCAAATGTAAATCGTCGAGAGTCAACTCCGGATTCAGCCTGCCATCCTGCAATAAACGATTGAATACGTCCAGATAGACAATATCTGTTCCCTGCAATTTTTCGTGTATCTTCCGGTTAAGGATCTGGATAAATTTATTCACAGCCGTACTGTAATCATCATAATCATTACGCGGAAAAATACAGAAAAGATATGTTTTCAGTGAAGGGACGGCAAGAACCGCTTTTACATAACGCTCTACATATTCATCTATATTTTCATCGTTCAACTGATAAATATCATTGGTTCCGAATTGAACAACGACCTGGCAACCGGAAGTGTCTACCGCAAAAGACTCCACATAGGCCAGCCCTTCACCGGGAGCACCATAGTTCAGACATTCCCATTGTGGGAAATAGATATCCAGTGCCCAAAAAGCCATGTGACTGTTGCCAAGAAAGGCAAATTTTGGTTTTTCTTCTATCCTATCCATACAATTTCATTCAAACGTCCACGTTATCTCACTCAAACTCTCAAACAAATATAGAATAAAATTCGCGGATTTACGTTACTTTTGCAAAGGTAATCACATTCATTCATATATATAAACCGATGATACATTTTTTCAAGAAACCCGTTTCTCACCTTGCGTTGCCGGAGAAATTCACTTATCCTTTCCATTATACACCTCATCCATTGTGTGTGTTGGCTGCGGAAGAAGTGAAAGAATATATTGCAAGCCGGAAAGAATGGCAAGAGGAATTGGCTTCCGGAAAGATGTTTGGAGTGTTGATTGTGCAAACGGACAACGGAATAACAAACAACGAAGAAAATCAGATTGGTTATCTTGCAGCTTTCTCCGGCAATCTGGGCGGAAAGAATCTGCATCCTTATTTCGTTCCTCCTGTTTATGACCTATTACAACCAGAGGGATTCTTCAAAATCGAAGAAGAACAGATTTCTGCCATTAATATCCGTATTCGTGAATTGGAAAACAGTAGTTCTTATCTCGATTCAAAAGAGAAATGGAAGATAGAAACGGAACAGGCTAAAGCTGTTTTGAATCAAGCAAAAGCGGAGCTTAAAATGGCAAAGGAGGCGAGAGAGATTCGCCGCCAGTCATCTCCGGAGCTTTCCGAAGAAGAACAAGCCTCCCTGATTCGGGAAAGCCAATACCAAAAAGCGGAATACAAACGACTGGAAAAGGAATGGAAGAAACGATTGGAAGAGCTCGAAACGGAAGTCAGGCACTTCGATATTGAAATAGAACGACTGAAAACCGAACGAAAAGAACGTTCGGCAGCTTTACAAAGAAAATTATTCGAGCAGTTCCGGATGCTAAATGCCCAAGGAGAGGTGAAAGACTTATATACTATTTTTGAGCAAACGGTTCAGAAAGTTCCTCCTGCCGGTGCGGGTGAATGTGCTTTGCCTAAGTTATTGCAATATGCGTATCTTCATCAATTAAAGCCATTGGCTATGGCTGAATTCTGGTGGGGCGACTCTCCTAAAAACGAAATCCGGCATCACGGATATTATTATCCTTCCTGCAAAGGAAAGTGCGAACCGATTCTGCAACACATGTTGCAAGGATTGGAGGTAGACGAGAATCCTCTGCTGAACCCTGTTCATGAAGAGGAAGAACTGGAAATCGTGTTTGAGGATGAATGGTTACTGGTAGTCAATAAACCGGCAGGGATGTTGTCCGTTCCGGGAAAAGCAGAGGACAGAGATTCAGTCTATCATCGTTTGAAGAAGAAGTATCCCGAAGCTACCGGCCCCATGATTGTACACCGGCTCGATATGGCTACTTCAGGATTATTGCTCGTTGCCAAAACAAAAGAGGTACATCGGGATTTACAGGCACAATTTGCAAACAGAAGTATTAAGAAACGCTATGTGGCGGTGTTGGATGGGGTGATAGTGCAGACAGAGAAGGAGAAGGAAACAAAACCAATAGCAGAGGAAACAACATTAATAGCAGAGGAAACTGTATCAACGAAAAAAACAGCAAAAGTAGAAAGAACTGATTTAGCACTAGAAAATACAGAACTAAGACCAGAAAGGACAGAAAAAGTAGAAAAAGACAAAAAGACAAAAAGAACAGAAAGAACAGGAAATACAAGAAGAATCGAACTCCCTCTTTGTCTGAATCCTCTCGACCGCCCTCGGCAAATGGTCAGTAGCGAACACGGGAAAGAAGCGATTACAGAATATCAGATCATCAGTGAGTCTGAAAGAATTACCAGTGAATCTGAAAACACTTTCAACGAATCAAACAGGATTAATGAATCAGAAAGTAGTATCAATGAGTCAAGAAAATACACCCGGATTATCTTCTATCCATTGACCGGACGCACACATCAGTTACGGGTACACGCTGCTCATCCGGAAGGCTTGGGATGCCCCATACTTGGAGACGAACTCTACGGAAAGAAAGCAGACAGACTATACCTCCATGCCGAATATATAGAGTTCCGCCATCCCATATACGGAGACATTCTCTGCATACAGAAAGAGGCCGATTTCCATAAAAATATGATTAAGCCATGAACCAAATTCTTTTTGAAATGTATATAGGGGTAATTACTAATTTTCAAAAAGAACCTGACTATGGACATCAAATTCCACATTACAAAGTATTTAGCTGTATCTGCTTTAGCAATGCTGCTACTGGGAGCCTGCTCCAAAAACAATATCTACATCAACTATCCTGACGAAGAAAACAACGGAGGTTCATCCGGCTCCGGCAATGATGACAACAACGGCAACCCGGCCAAAGAAAATGCACTGATTACTTTCAGTGCTTCCGTAGAAGGACGAAACATCACACGAGCCATGTCCCCCATGGGAAAAGGACTTCAAAGCTGGTTGTGTGCCTATACAGCCAACACATCGAACAATATCACAGGCGCTCCCGTTGCTCAAGGCAACTATGTCACCTCCTCCCCCGGTGTACTGACAGGAAATCTAGGATATAAAATGTATTTGAGCAATGCTATCTATAGCTTTTATGCCGTATCATGCAATTCCACCAGCCCGGCGCCCACTTTCACCAACGGACTATCCGAACCTTTATCCAACGGAGTAGATTATCTTTGGTGGCACGCGGTTCATCAGGACATCGCCAGTTCACAGGTAAATATCCCCATAACCTACCAACACGCAGCCACGCAAGTAGTTGTAGCGATCGCCGGAGGAGAAAATATCACTTTAAACAAGATACTTTCCGCTACCATCACTCCGCCGAAACCGGGCGCAATCATGGACTTGTCAACAGGTATCATCACTTCGGAAGTCAGCTATGACAAAGCAGCCGATATGGGAATCAACGACTTCACCGTACAATATATCATGCTACCCGTAAAGAGCTCCTCTCCCATGACCTTGACACTGGAGCTGATGGTAAACGGAGAAAGCTTTTCACGTACCTACACCACTCCGCTCACTCCACCCAACAACCTCCTGTCAGCCGGAAATTCATACCTTTTCCGGGCAGTTATCAATGAAAACTCCATCTCATTCGCCAATGTCAGTGTGAAAGAATGGACAGAGGTAGACGAAAGCGGAAACCCGCTATACCCTGTACAAGATTAAAATATCCGAAATAAAATCAAAGCAAACCAGGTTACGCAAGCCACAAACCGGGTTATGCAAACTGCAAACCGGGTTACGCAAACCACCAACCGGCAATCATGCCACCGTTTGCGTAACCTGACTATTCGTAAATACCTGCTTCTTCAACCTGCGATAAACGTAGATAAAGGCCGGCACGAGGAATAAGTCTGCCGCTATCCAAGCCATCGGATCACCGTAGCAGACAGCAATAAAACCAAATACTGGTACGGCATAGAGACTGACAAGAATACGAGCAATCATCTCCGCCACTCCGGAGAACATGGCAAGATTGGTAAAGCCCACTCCCTGAATGGTATAACGCAAGATGCACAACAAACCAAGCATCGGGAAAAACATACAGGAGACATGCAGGAACAACTCCGTATCCAGCAGAATCTCCGTTTCCGACGGGTCTACGAAGATCAACGCGAAATATTTAGCCCCTACCATCAGAAGAAGGAACGTGAAAGCCGCATAAATAATCATCATCAGAGCACTAGCCTTGATTCCCAACCAAATACGTTCCGGTTTACCCGCTCCGTAATTCTGTCCGCTATATGTAGCCATCGCAATGCCCAAACTCTCGAACGTACAGATAAAGAACATCTTGATGCGCATAGCAGACGTAAAGGCTGCCACACACGCCGTTCCCAAGGCATTATTCGCACTCTGAAGCATGATGCTGCCGATAGCCGTGATAGAAAACTGCAATCCCATAGGCACACCGATGTAGAGCAGCGTCTTAGCCAGTTTCGACTGAAACCGGCGTTCTTTCGGAGTACCTTGCAATATTTCAAACTTCCGGTACATATAAATGTAGCAAAGAACAGCCGACAATCCTTGCGAAAAGACAGTAGCAATAGCAGCTCCCGCCACTCCCCAGTCAAGTACCAGAATACAGAACAAGTCGAGAATGATATTCAGAACAGCCGCAAACAACAGAAACCAGAAAGGCGTCTTACTGTCTCCCAACGCACGGATAATGCTCGAAAGAAGATTATAGAAAAACGTACACGGCACACCGATAAAAGTGACAAGCAGATAAGCATAAGCCCCTTCAAAAATATTCTCCGGTGTACGCATGATCCGAAGAATATCCTCACATAAAATACAGGTGAGAAGCGCAATCACCACCGACATTCCCGCAGCCAGTTTCAGACTGACAGCCACATAACTGCGCATCGTACTGTAATCCCGCGCCCCAAACTTCTGCGCAACGGGTATTCCGAACCCTCCGCAACATCCATTGCAGAACCCGAGAATGAGAAATACCACTGACGTGCTGGCTCCAACAGAAGCTAACGCGTTTATTCCCAAGAACTTTCCTACAATTGCAGCATCAACAAGCGAATACGTTTGTTGCAACAGATTGCCGAGTAAAAGCGGCAGTGTAAACTTTAAAATGAGAGGTAATGCCGGCCCCGCCGTCATTTCTTTAGAAGTTGCCATACGTCTATGTTCTAAAATTGGGCGCAAAGATACGGAATATTCAACGAATTAATCCTTGTTTCCCATCCCTCTTTTAGTTGACATAAATCAAAAAATTGTGATTAAACACTAAACAGTTAATCACTTAACAAGTCGTTTAGGCGAACCATGCCACGAACAACCCAGGCAGAAAACCTCTGTCAAGTCGAACCCTTCCATCGAATCTTCCGGATATTTGGGAACGACTTCACCATTTTCGAGCACATAAACCAGCAGCCTTTCCCCCTGTTCATTCTTCACATACATGGCTGCAATCTTGCATTGCGGACATAATAACTTTTTCATGCCGCAAAGATACAGATTGTTTCCGTCATCCACAAGCTCTTCAGAAGATGTTTCAAAAAGCCTGTTCATGATTTACCATCAGAAAAGAAAATACCCACCAAAAAGATGCATTTTAACAAAATACGCCTGTGATTCTACATAATCTTCGCTATCTTTGTCAATCCAAAGTGTAAAGAAGAAAGAGATGAAGGTATCACGCATCGCACACGAAAAGAAAACAGTAGAGTTAATGATCCGCCTCTATTGTCGGAAAAAAGAAAAAAACAAGATTCTTTGTACCGACTGTGAAGAGCTGCTTCGCTATGCGCATGCCCGTCTCGACCGTTGTCCGTTTGGAGAGAAAAAGGGTGCATGCAAAGAATGCACGGTACATTGTTACAAGCCTGTCCTGCGCGAACGAATGCGACAGGTAATGCGTTTTTCCGGACCGAGAATGTTGTTCTATGCACCCTGGCAAACCATACGACATTTATTGAACCTATAACTTACTAAAAAAAATCAGTAATGAAAAAAGCCATTATCATAGGAGCCACCTCCGGTATCGGACAAGAAGTTGCAAAATGCCTGTTACTGGAAGGCTGGAAAATCGGAGTAGCCGGCAGACGGCAATCTTCTCTCGAAAACCTGCAACGGGCAGCACCGGATCAAATTCAAATCCAAGCATTAGACGTAACCCAAGAGGATGCAAGCGAAAAGCTGAATCTGCTCATCGACAAACTAGGCGGCATGGATTTGTTTCTTCTTAGTTCCGGCATCGGTTTCCAGAATATGGACCTGAACATGGAAGTAGAATTGAACACAGCACACACCAATGTAGAAGGCTTTATCCGAATGGTAGACACTGCATTCATGTACTTTAAGAAAAACGGAGGCGGACACCTGGCCGTTATCAGTTCCATTGCCGGAACGAAAGGGCTCGGAGTTGCTCCTGCCTATTCTGCCACCAAACGTTTTCAAAACACTTATATAGATGCGCTCGAACAACTGTCACACCTGCAAAAGCTACATATCCGTTTTACCGATATTCGTCCCGGATTTGTAGCCACCGATTTACTGAATGACGGAAAGCATTATCCACTGCTGATGGATGCCGCCGAAGTGGGCCGTCATATCTCCTGGTCGCTGAAGCGCAAACAACGGGTAGCAGTAATCGACTGGCGTTACCGGATTCTAGTGTTTTTCTGGAAAATGATTCCCCGCTGGATGTGGAAACGCCTGCCGGTAAAAACAAATTAACCCCAAAAGTGAACAAGCCGGGAAATGAACAGGTAATTAGCAAGATCAGATAACTCCTATTCCAATAATTCTACCTATATTTGTCCTGTAACATAAACTTATAATCTAACAAAAAAAGATGGAACAAAAAATTTGTCAGAGTTGCGGTATGCCGATAGACGACTCAACTTTTGGAAAAGAAGCAGACGGTAGCAAGAATCAGGATTATTGCCACTATTGCTATGCGGACGGACATTTCACGAAAGAGTGTACGATGGACGAAATGATCGAACTCAACCTGAATTACCTCGATGAGTTCAATAAAGACTCGGAAGTGAAATACACGGTGGAAGAAGCACGTAAAACGATGAAAGAGTTCTTCCCACAGTTGAAGAGATGGAAATAATCAATCATGAATATAGAAATGTGTCGAAAATAACCTAAAACCATATCTCGACATATTTTTACATTCTAAAGCTTTTTCACTGAAATCAATCACTATTGCCATTCAGTTCCGGGTGGCGTTCCAACCATTTTACCGCATAAGAGCAAGTGGCTTTCGGTTTCATTCCGTTGGCTATTGCATAGGCATAAGCAGCTTTCACCAGTGCGGCGGCTATTCCGCGACCTTCTATCGGGCGGGGCACGATGGTGTGAATGATGTCGAGAGAATCACCTAAGAGGCGATATTGTACAAAGGCGGTACGACCGTCTACTTCTGTCTTAAACAAATGCTGTTCGGGCTGATGAATAATTTCGTAATCCATAATCTATGTTGTTTTAAAGTTCATTATTGTTTTAAGTACTCTTGCCTAATAATTATCTATTATCAGGCACGGATTTTACGTTTTTCTTCAAAATGACGCATGGATAAAGCAACAGTGTTCATCAGCGTAATTCGTGCCTAGATTTATTATATAAACTAATTATGAAGCATATTTATAATCAAAATTGTTCTATCCATTGCAACCGGTTGGTATCGTAACCGCGGCGTTCGGCAGCGGTGACGAGTTTCTTTTTGATTTCCTCGGGCAGTTGCGGCGTGCGGCTTAGTATCCAGAGATATTTATCGGTGCTGCTGCCTACAAGGGCATAGTTGTAATTCTCTTCATCCAGCTCCAATATGTAATAATCAGAGTAGAAATTAAGGAAGAAAGAGACTTTCAGTTTACCCGGTTGCGCGGAATCGGGTATCTTGGCGTGTCCGTTGGCAGTCTTGCAGATATCATAAGGAGAATTGCGCTTGCATCCCCGGTTCTCCACACGAATCGTACCGTCGGGACGAAGCGTGTAAGTGGCCGTGACATCTACCAGCCCGTGTTCAAAACGGTTCTCGTAGCGGGCTATTTCGTACCAAAGTCCCATATATCGGTTCAGGTCGAGAGAGGAGACCGTGGTGTGATCCGTACCTTTAAAAAGACGTTCGACAGTAGGGATGGAAAAACGGAACCCGGCTTCCGTCAGACGTGTCGGGCGGACTTTCTGACCGGCTGTAAGGAAAGAAGCCGCTTCACCGTAAAATATACGGAAAGCCCGCTGCGGAGCAACAATCGTTGTCCATGCCTGATAAGCTTTTCCCATCTCACGGGTAAAAGAATATTGCGAAATCTGTTGCGGAGCGACCAGATTATACACACCCCGCGTTTCTTCGTGGGCGATAAAAAACTCCATGGCACGGCAAAGGTCGTGCATGGCTATCCACGGGAAAGACTGGGTGCCGGGACCGATGGCGGTAGCTACCTTCGTGGCTTGCAAAGGACGAAGCATCTGCTGCATCGCTCCCCCATCCGGAGAAAGCACTACGCCAAAGCGTGTAATGACGAGCCGGGTAGGTTGGGGACAGTGTTTGGCTTCTTTCTCCCATGCATAACAGAGATCGGAAAGAAAACCGTCGCCGCGGGTACGGGTATATTCGTCCGCTTCCACTTCCGGAGGATAATAGCCCACGGCGGAAGCTGAAATCATCAGTTTCGGTTTTGTCTTGACGGCATTTAATGCACGGATAATACGGTGCGTCACCACAATGCGGCTGTTGAACAATTCCTGTTTGTACTCCGGTGTCCAACGCTTATTGATGGGTGCGCCAGCCAGGTTGATGATTACGTCGCAATGCGTCAATGTCTGAATCAAATGTCCGGACATACCTTCGCGGAACATCGATCTTCCCAAGGGAATAATCCGGTGTCCGCCCTTTTCTGTGAGATAATTGGAAAGATGTTTACCTATATATCCGGTAGCTCCGGTCATTGCTATATTCATCTTGATTCATTATTTATTTTAACTCTACTAGAAAAACGTATAAAATGCAAGAAAAGTTCTTTGAAAAAAACAAAATGGGGCTATCTTTGCAAGGCAGACTTTAATACTGAAAGAAAAAAATCTCTGAACAGACTGACAAAGAGAGAGAAAATTTGTTCTATCAAATAAAGGAGACGATGAACGGCATCTACAAACAGGGCGGACGGAATACAGAAAGCGATCTGTTTGGAGAGAATGGCAAGTATGTGAACAGTCCGACAAAGTCTGAACAAGAAACTGAATGGTATTAATTGAAATAATGAAATAAATAAATGAAGAAACAAACTAAAATCAACTATATTCTTACGCTCATATTAGTATTTTGCATCGGCGCATCCATTCCTGTATTGACAGGCAGCAGCCAGGTGACCGAACAACATTCCGCCAAATCGGAAGTTCCTTATTGCGTCACCTCGCCCACCGTTCCCGCCCAGGTTACTTTTGACGGAGAAACCATTGACCTCCGCCGCTATGACCGCCGCGAACGGATGGATCGTGAAATGATGGCTTTCACCTATATGCATTCCACCACCATGCTACTGATAAAACGTGCCAACCGATACTTCCCCATCATAGAACCGATACTGAAAGCCAACGGCATCCCCGACGACTTCAAATACCTGATGGTAATCGAAAGTAACCTGAACAACATCGCCCGCTCTCCGGCAGGAGCAGCAGGACTGTGGCAGTTTATGCCCGCCACCGGACGGGAATTCGGACTGGAAGTGAACGACAACGTAGACGAACGCTACCACATTGAAAAAGCAACCGTAGCCGCCTGCAAATATTTCAAACAAGCGTATGCCAAATATGGAGACTGGATGGCTGTCTCCGCCGCCTACAATGCCGGACAGGGACGTATCTCCTCCCAACTCGACAAACAACTGGCAAGTCATGCCATGGACTTATGGCTGGTAGAAGAAACTTCCCGCTATATGTTCCGCATATTGGCAGCCAAAGAGATATTCAACAACCCGCAACGTTACGGGTTTCTGTTGAAGCGGGAACATCTGTATCCGCCCATTCCCTACAAAAAGGTGACCGTCTCCACTAGCATCAATGATTTGAATGATTATGCCAAATCACAAGGTATCACATACGCACAACTCCGTGATGCCAACCCCTGGCTGCGCGACACCTCATTAAGGAACAAGACCGGAAAGACATACACCCTCTATATTCCTACACAAGAAGGTATGTATTACGATCCGAAAAAAACAGAGGCTTATAATAAACAATGGGTCATTGACTGAAAATCCTCTCCCCTAACCTCTTTCTACAAGAAGATGCCGGAGGAACGTCCAAATAGCATTTAGTATGAACTGTTAGTATGAAACTGAAAGAAAGAATCCATCGTTTTTTACATGACGAAAAACTGAAACGAAAGTTGTACGTCATCATCTTCGAATCGGACACTCCCGCCGGGAAACTGTTTGACGTGATTCTGATCGGCTGTATTCTAGTCAGCGTACTGCTTGTCATCATCGAAAGCCTGAAAGGACTTCCCAGCTTTCTGACGACTCCGTTCGTCATTATGGAGTACCTTTTCACCGCTTTCTTCACTTTCGAGTACCTGACGAGAATCTACTGCTCGCCCCGTCCCCGGAAATACATATTCAGCTTCTTCGGAATCGTAGACTTGCTAGCCACCCTTCCGCTCTACATCGGCCTGCTCTTCCCCGGTGCACGCTATCTGCTCATCATCCGTGCTTTCCGCCTGATACGGGTATTCCGTGTCTTCAAGCTCTTCAACTTTCTGAATGAAGGCGAACGACTACTCACCGCCTTACGCGAAAGCAGCAAGAAGATTGCGGTATTCTTCTTATTTGTCGTCATCCTGGTGACTTCCATCGGCACGCTGATGTATATGATTGAAGGAACACAACCCAACTCCCAGTTCAACAACATCCCGAACAGCATTTACTGGGCTATCGTCACCATGACTACCGTAGGCTATGGAGACATCACCCCCGTCACCGGTCTTGGGAAATTCCTTTCCGCCTGTGTCATGCTAATTGGTTACACAATTATTGCCGTACCGACAGGGATCGTATCTGCCTCCATGATGAAAGACTACAAACGCAGAAGAGACAAAGAATGTCCCAACTGCCATCGCTCCGGACACGAAGACAATGCCGAGTTTTGCAAATATTGCGGACATAAATTGAATAATGACTAAACAATATCTATTCTTTATTTAACACGAAAAAGGTATTCACTATTTTCGTGAATCACAAATTAAATGCTATATTTGCAGAAACAAACGGAATATGATTATAGAATATGAGAAAGAGTATCTAAAAGAGTTATATGAGAATGGCAAGTGTAAAAGCAAAAAATATCGGTTTGATGCGGCTATTATAAAAAAATACCAGAAGCGTATCGACACATTAATCGCCGCTACCCGAATAGAAGATTTATTTGTCTTCAACTCTCTGAACTTCGAAGCTCTTCAAGGCCGTGCGGACTACTTTTCCATTCGCATAGACTATCACTATCGACTGGAATTTAAAACTCGCACTGAAGGTACAGAAATCATATTAACCATTTGCATAGTGACAGATATAACCAATCATTATCAATAAAAAGATTAAATTATGGATACAATAAAAAGATTACCAACACACCCAGGTGATATATTGAAAGAAGAATTGGAATGTCGCAGAATCTCTCAAAAGAAATTCTCGGAAATTCTGGGAGTTCCCTATACAATGCTTAATGAAATTTTAAATGGGAAAAGACCTATTACCAGTGATTTTGCATTAATGATAGAAGCCGCTCTAAACATTAATCCGGAACTACTCATCAATATGCAAGCACGATATAATATGGCTCTGGCACGTGAAAAGAAAGCACTTTCAAACCGATTAAACGAAATACGAAAAATGTGTGCCTCATTGCTATGAGTTCTTGCCAATACGCTCGAATAAAACAATAAACACACATCCCACCGCATAACAAGCTATGTCCGCCCAATCGAACGTAGAGCCCAGAATGATTCTGGCTGCACGGTTCGTGATCCCCAATGTTTCCACCAACCGGAAATATTGCAGCACTTCCACAAAACAGGCAAAAAGAAAGACATAAAACGGCATCCGCGGAATTCCTGTCGGGAGAAATATCCTCACAAAACTATACACCAGCACTACCACCAGCATATCTCCGACATAAGGACGTATGAAATTGTCACGCACATACAAAGCTATCAATACCTCGATGCAAAAGATCAGCAGAAAGCTGATTATATAAAAAAATCTTTTCTTCATTATTCACTCAATCACAGGGTTAAACATTCATTTGAGTCTGCGAATATACGATAAAATAGATCGAATACGTTCAAATATTACTAAATGATTGATCCATAAAAGAGAAATAATTGTATATTTATAGTTCCAAGTATTTTTCCACAAACAATAAAAAAACAGAAAGGAGATTGAACACATGATGTTGAACATAGATTTCGTCATTCGTTTATTGGTCGCCGGCATACTGGGGGCGATCATCGGACTGGATCGTGAATACCGTGCCAAAGAAGCCGGATACCGCACTCATTTCCTCGTATCGCTAGGCAGTGCCCTGATTATGATTGTTTCCCAATACGGATTTCAGGAGATTATAAAAGAAAGCAGTGTCACGCTCGACCCCAGTCGTGTGGCGGCTCAAGTCGTCAGTGGTATCGGATTTATCGGTGCGGGAACCATCATCTTCCAAAAGCAGATTGTACGCGGACTGACTACCGCCGCAGGAATCTGGGCAACTGCCGGTATCGGACTGGCAGTAGGCGCAGGAATGTACACCATCGGCATTGCTGCCATGGTATTGACCCTCATCGGACTGGAATTACTTAGTTACCTGTTTAAAAGCATCGGAATGAAAAGCTCGATGGTTTCTTTCTCTACTTCCAACAAAAACACTCTGAAACAGATAGCGGACAGATTCAACTCTAAAGACTACCTGATAGTCTCTTACGAGATGGAAACGTTGCATAAGGGCGAAGCAGAGTTTTATCAAGTGAGTATGGTCATCAAGTCGAAACGAAATAACGATGAAGGACATTTACTTTCATTGATACAGGAGTTTCCGGAGGTAACAGTGCAGCGAATTGAATAAGTCCCTTTACAAAAAAACAATAGAGACAAGAAAAGCAGAAGAAACAAGGAGGAGTATTTTAATTCTAAAATATAAAGAGATGAAACCCTATTTCTGCTTTTCCGTCAGATACTTCCAATAACGTACAGGCATATCCTGCCTGTGCTTTCTCGGATTCATACGTTCTTTGATACAAATGGCCTTGAAATAAGTTTTCCAGAGTTGTTGGAAAAGTTTCTCATCCTTGTCCATCAGACTTTCATCCAGCATCCCCGTAATCAGATGGGATTCACGGCTGTCATCATCAAACGAGATGGTTGTCACCTCCTGCAAGTCATAATAAAAACCATAACGGCGTTTCATGTCGTAGATAATCCACTTCTGATCGGCAAAACGGTCTTTGAAATGGTGAACGGTAAGAGGAAGCGCATTATACTGCGGTTCGAAAGCCGCAAAGAATGTACCATCCGCAGCTTTCTGAAAACGGACAAACTGCATCAGGTGCACACGTTCGCCATCCACTTTCTTCCATATTTGCGCCAATCGCAAAACGTCCGGATCGCCAAAATTGGTTTCGATGGAACGGGGTGAGTCGATCGCTTTACGGATATAACGAAAAATGAGCATCCCTACCTCCGGAAGCTCCGACAGCCAACTTTGTGTGAGGCAGCCCAAAGCGGAAGTAGAGACTTTCTTCTGCAATCCCCGCCACACACGCCCTGCCTTCTCTTCATCGGTGACTACGGTATGCAACTCATCATAAAATAAGGGCAAAGCATCTCCTTCCGACAACAAATCATCGGGAAAGGTCTTGCGAAAATAGGCGTCGAACACGGCAGTCAGCAGACCATCAAAGCTTTTATCGTAAACGAAAAATTTCAAGATTTATGATTTATGATTTATGATTTCTGGGTTATGATTTATTTTTAGGCACGGATTACAGGGATTAATGCGGATTCTTTGCAGCAATGACAACACTAAAAACCGTGTAATCCGTGTAATCTGTACCTAAATTATTATATAAGCTAATCAACATACTTAGTAATTCGTTTAATCAGAATTCATAAATCAGAAATCAGAAATCAAGTCGTAATTGGCGTTCATCCACTTTCTTTTTTGGTTTCGGGAGCAATAAGCTACGTACCCGTTGCGGCGAAAGTTCGTTCACAGTCAGCATTTGGAGAGGCAGTTCTTTGCAGGTAATGAAATATTGCGCCTTCTTCATCACCACTCCTATCTTCTTCAGTTCATAAAAACCCAGTCGCGAAAAACGGCGGGAGGCGACAATCAGCTTCGCCGACTTCACTCCCACTCCCGGCACACGGAGCAACATTTCGTAGTCCGCTTTGTTGATGTCGACAGGAAACTGTTCGGGATGGCGCAAAGCCCACGAGAGTTTCGGGTCTATCTCGAGGTCGAGATCCGGATAGGCATCATCCACAATTTCGTCCACCTTGAATTGGTAAAAGCGCAATAACCAGTCAGCCTGATAGAGCCGGTTTTCACGTACCAAAGGCGGTTGCTTCAATGCCGGAAGACGTTTATCGTATGTATTCACAGAAACGTAGCCCGAATAGTAGACACGTTTCATGGTCGGCCGTCCGTAAAGAGCCGACGAAAGAAAAAGAATATCTTTATCCGACTCGGAGGTAGCGCCCACAATCACCTGGGTACTTTGTCCCGCAGGCGCGAAACGGGGTGCATGGCGAAACTTCTGCCGTTCTTCCTTACTCTCCAACACACCTTGCTGAATGTATTTCATCGGAGCAAATACACTTTTATGATCTTTCTCCGGTGCAAGGAGTTTCAGGTTTTCTTCTTTGGGAATTTCGACGTTGACACTCAAACGGTCGGCATACAGCCCGGCCTCATTCACCAATTCACGACTGGCACCGGGAATACTCTTGAGATGAATATAACCGTTGAACCGGTACACTTGCCGCAAATCTTTGGCTACACGCACCAGTCTCTCCATCGTATAGTCCGGATTGCGGACTACTCCGGAACTAAGAAACAACCCTTCAATGTAGTTACGACGATAGAATTCCATCGTCAGTTCCACCAATTCCGAAACGGAAAATGTGGCGCGGGGAAGATCGTTGCTACGCCGGTTGATACAGTAGGCACAGTCGTAAATACAATAATTGGTAAGCATGATTTTCAATAGCGAGATACACCGCCCGTCCTCGGCAAAGCTGTGACAGATCCCCCATCCTCCGACAGTGTTTCCCAGCGTGCCCGGCTTATTGGAGCGCACCGTACCACTGGAAGAACAGGAAACATCGTACTTGGCAGATTCCGCAAGTATCTTCAGTTTAGCTAAGACGTTTTCGTTCATAATTCCCAATCTTGATTCTTTTCGCAAATATACGATTTAATTTGAGACGCGTATAGAAGAAAAAAAGTTTAGCAAATATATCAATACAAAACAAGTCAAATTTTATGATACAAAAAGCTACGCTTACAAAACGAGTTTACCAGATACAATATTTTATTACATAGATCAAATAATATAACAAAATAAATTAATTATTTTATCATAACAAATGTATTTTCATTAACTTTGCAAAGTCAACACATGAAGTGTTGCATTAATAAACAATTTAATTTTACACAAATGAAGAATCCAAACGAAAACGAAGAAGAAATGGAAGAACGAGAATGGGTTATCAATGGTTTTAAAACCTTCTCTGCCATAGCGCAGGAGTATTTTCCCGAATATTCTAACGCTGACACAGCCAGCAAAAGAATGAGAAACGAAATAGAACTCGACAAACAGCTCTTCGACGAATTAAAAGCCGCACATTACGTACACGAAACAACGCGTCTAAGTCCGAAGCAACAGCAGATCCTTTTCATGACCTGGGGACCGGAAAAAATAATCCTACGTTAGCGCATCACCCATAAGTAAAGATTTACTGCATCCTGACACCTCCGAAAACACAGAAAAAACGTGTTGAACGAACTATATTATATAGATTATTATATTTTAGTATTTATATATGTTCGGTTGGTGGTTCGCCTACTTTTTTTCGAGCGTTGCAAACGCATGACAGACAAGCAGTTGAGCCACCTCCAGGGGGTGTTCGTTTGGCTGTTCGATTTTTTGTTAAAAAAAATACTAAAAAGAAAGCCGCATGTCCCCGAATAGAGCCTCTATTTACGGCAAACAGAGGTTCTATTTCTAATAAACAGAGGCTCTGTTTCATCCCAACAGAACCTCTGTTTTTCTATTCATTCCCCCAATCTCATCTTTTACACCTGCGCGGTGTCACACAGAACAACATTATTTCCGTCCTACAGCCCCCAATACAGCCCAAATACCACCATACCGTTCAAAACACCTTCATTCCAGCCAAAAAAGATTTGCACGAACAGCCATTCATACACTACCTTCGCAGCCGCATCCGACAATGTATGCACATGGGAATAACCCCAAACAACAACAAGTAAATAAAAATACGCCTCAATGAAACAACTTCCAGAAAACCTCCTGCACGAAGGCTACATCCTGATTCCCAAAGCACTGTTAAAACGCCAGATAAACGATAAAGCTCCGGGAGAACTGGAAGCGCTCCTCCAAGTCCTGATACACGCCAACTACTCGGAAACCACGTACAAGATTCAGCAGATCGACATTGTATGCCAACGCGGAGAATCCGTCATCAGCCAGCAACACTGGAGCCAACTCTTCCAATGGAGCCGATCCAAAACCCTCCGCTTCTTTCAAAAAATCCAGGAAGAGGGCATTATCAAGATCATCCCGCACCAGAAAGGAATCTTCCACATTCATATCAACAACTATGATTTCTGGACCGGCTGCATCTCTCCGGAAGCCCGCGAAGAAAAAAAGAAAGAAAAATCCGAAGCGTTCGATGTTTTCTGGGATAAATATCATGAAACGATGCAAAAACCCAAACAGTACGTCGCCCGTGCCCACCGCGAATGGGACAAGCTCACCAAAGAGGAACAGCAGACAGCCATCGACCACATCGAGGAAGTCTACTATCACACCAACGACACACGTTTCATCCCCCTTGCCGCCACCTACCTGAAAGACAAGGCCTTCTTAAACGAATATATAGACTAAAAAACATCAAAAAGAAATGCAACCACACGCCAGCGAACTCGAAGAAGCCATCATCGGAGCCTGCCTGATAGAACAGGAGGCCCTGCCACTCGTAGCCGACAAGCTACGTCCCGAAATGTTCTACGACGATCATCATCAGCTGATCTTCGCCGCCTTGATAGCTATGTATCAGGCAAACAAAAAGATAGATATTCTCACCGTCAAAGAAGAGCTCACCCGTCGCGGAGTGCTCGAAAAGATAGGCGGGCCGTATACCATCGTACAACTAAGCAGCCGGGTAGCCTCCTCCGCCCACATCGAGTATCACGCGCAAATCGTCCACCAGAAATATCTGGCACGCGAAGCCGTAGTCGGCTTCAACAAACTCCTCACCTGCGCCATGGATGAGACAATCGACATCGACGACACCCTCATCGACGCGCACAACCTGCTCGACCGTCTCGAAGGCGAATCCGGACACCACGACCATATACGCTGCATGGACACCCTAATGACCGACACGCTGAAAGAAGCTGAATTGCGTATTGCCAAAAGCGTGAACGGCGTCACCGGCATCCCCACCGGACTGACCGAACTCGACCAGAAAACAGGCGGTTTGCAGGATAGTGATCTGATAGTGATAGCCGCACGGCCTTCCGTAGGTAAAACGGCTTTTGCCCTGCACCTGGCACGCAGCGCGGCAATGGCGGGCAATGCGGTGGCCGTCTACAGTCTTGAGATGCAAGGGGAACGCCTTGCCGACCGATGGCTGGCAGCAGCAAGCAACATTAATCCTTACCGGTGGAGAAACGGAATACCTACCTCACAAGAGATGGAAAATGCCCACACCGCAGCTTCAGAACTGTCGGGGCTCCCCATTTACGTGGACGACAGCACTTCTGTCAGCATGGATCACATTCGCTCAAGTGCCCGGCTACTGAAGAGCCGCAATCAGTGTGACGCAATTATTATCGACTACCTGCAACTCTGCGACATGGCTACCAAGCAGGCCAACCGCAACCGCGAACAAGAAGTGGCACAAGCCACCCGGAAAGCCAAGTTGCTAGCCAAGGAGCTGCATATTCCCGTCGTACTGCTTAGTCAGCTGAACCGCGAGTCGGAGAATCGCCCCGGAGGACGTCCGGAACTGGCACACCTGCGCGAGAGCGGAGCTATCGAACAGGATGCGGACGTCGTGATGTTGCTTTACCGACCGGCCATGCAACGCGTCGTCACCGACCGGGAAAGCGGTTACCCGACAGAAGGACTGGGGGTGGTTATCGTTGCCAAGCAGCGTAATGGAGAGACTGGGAATGTATATTTCGGACATAATCCGTCGATGACAAAAATATATGACTATGTTCCGCCATTGGAATATTTGGAAAAACATGCTAAATAAAACGATCTATTGTATAAATAATCAAGACAATTTATCAAAATAGTATTGATACATATCCGGTATAAATCTTTTTATATTATCAGAGAAAATAAAACCATATTTACTTGACTTCTCCTCTCTGATTTTGTATATTTGTAGTATCAAAAAGAAAACATATAATTATTCACTTAAACCTTAACTTTTCAAATTTATGGATGTATTAGTAGAACGCTATCAGCGCAGAAAGTATGTAAATCAGGAGGATGCTCCGTTACTGTATTACATACGTCAGAAATCGGGCAATGTAAGAGTGATGGACGTTGATACGATGGCTACCGCCATCGAAAGTAAATCGTCACTGACCGCCGGAGATGTGAAACACACCATCGAGGCATTTGTGGAACAGTTGCGTCTGTCGCTCACCCAGGGCGACAAGGTGAAGATTGACGGATTGGGTACGTTCCACATCACGCTGACTAGTGATGGTACGGAGACTATGAAAGATTGTACGGTGCGCAGCATCCGCCGTGTCAATGTCCGCTTTGTTGCCGACAAAGCGTTGAAGCTGATGAATTCGAGCCATACGAGTACACGAAGCGAAAACAACGTGGACTTCGTCCTGGGCGGAAAGGGCGATGGAAGCGATTCCGGAAACGGTGGTTCGGACGATGGTTCCGGCAGCGGTTCGGGGGGCAATAAACCGGGCGGTGGAGAAGCACCGGACCCAGCAGCGTAAATAGGCTGCCCGCACTATCTTCTTTGGCAGAATGAAACTTCATCCTTAGAAAAAACAGTATCACATGGTTTCAGGAACTGATCCATGTATGGTTCCTTGCCATGTGGTTGCTGTTTTTCTGTTTTTCTCTTTCCCGCATTTTCTTTATTTCTCTATTTTTTTCATTCTCGTGTTTTTTTAGTTTTCCTATTTTTAGTTTCTCTTATTTTTTAATTCTCAATTCTCAATCTTTAATTTTTAATCTTTAATTCAAGAAAGATGTTAGACAAAATCATTGATATTATTACAGCCATCCTCCCTTTTTTCGGAGGTCGCAAAAAACGTCAGCAAATGATGCAGGACGTCAAAGAGTTTAGCGAACTAGTGAAAGAGCAGTATGGCTTCCTTATGAAACAGCTCGAAAAGGTGCTCAAGGATTATTTCGATTTGAGCGACCGTGTGAAGGAAATGCACTCGGAGATTTTTTCATTAAAAGGCAAACTTTCGGAAGCTGTCACTTTACAGTGTGTCAATAAAGAGTGTATTCAGCGCAACAATGGTTCCGAATCTGCATCATCATCCACTTCTTTAATACCTGCCTAACGCATGAGAACGATTAATCTGATTGTCGTGCATTGCTCCGCTACCCGCGAGGATAAATCTTTCACCGAACATGATTTGGACGTTTGTCATCGTCGCCGCGGCTTCAATGGTGTGGGTTATCATTTTTATATTCGTAAGAACGGGGATATTAAGTCTACCCGTCCGTTAGAACGGATCGGTGCGCATAGCCGTGGTTTCAACCGGGAAAGTATCGGTATCTGCTACGAAGGCGGACTGGACTGCATGGGACAGCCGAAAGACACGCGCACTTGTTGGCAGAAACACTCGCTACGGGTTCTTATCCTGACTTTATTAAAGGATTTTCCGGGATGCCGTGTCTGCGGACATCGTGATCTTAGTCCCGATCTTGACGGAAACGGTGAGATTGAACCGGAAGAGTGGATCAAGGCTTGTCCCTGTTTCGAAGCGAGCAAGGAGTGGGATAAAGAATAGGTTTCTTTTTTCATTTACATACTCTATTATTAGTTGTTATTGGTTAATTGTTATTGGTTATTAATCAAGAAAACCCGGACTTTCGCAAGCCCGGGTTTTCTGCATCTTGGGAACGCCTCCTTTACCTATAGGGAAATGGGGGACTAGCAATTTGATTCTAGTACAACAAAAAGACGCTCCGAGAGTAAAAATAAAAAGGGATACCTGTGGGAAATGTGGGAGGCATCCCTTTTCTAAAGAAGAACAAAGAGGAAGGATGGACTTTCACAAGCTGTGTCCTTCGCTTTGTTCTGGGGTAAAAATATCTTCACACACAAGTGAAGAATGGGTTTATTTGTTTTTTCTCAATATATAATATATTATGAGATTCTCTATCCTATTAGTCTACCCATTCGGCAACTGTCACAGTCACTACTCTAGGTTCTACCGTTCCCCACGGAGAAGTAGGAATAGCTTTTACTTTGACTGTCATAGCCTTAGTGCCCTGGGTATCAGTCGGTCTCGTCAATGTAAGCTTACCGGTTGTGGGGTTCAGATCAAAGCTACCATTATCTTCACCAGCTACCAATTCAAATGCTACAGTGAAGCCAAATATAGTTGCACCAGAGCTATTATTATAGGCAGCGGAAGCACCATCAGAAGGCCAAAGCTGACGTGGAGTAGTTGAAGCATCTTTCCATACTAATGCTTTTGATACCTCAACACCCTCTTCTCTTGTAGCAGCAGAAGATACATTAAATGCCAGCTTGTCTTTACCTTCATCAGTACCCTTGTAATCAAATGTACCATTCATCTTAGCAGTATTGAATACAACAGGAATTGTTTTGGTAGAAATAACTTTCTCTCCACATTTTGCTTCTACTTTTACGCTAAAGCCAGCAGCAGCACCGTTATAAGTTTTATCTACTGAAAGCGCACCAGTAGCTGCATCAAGATCTACACCAGTCGGAACGTCACCTACAACAGAGAATTCAAATTTTCCACCAAGAGAGGTCAATTTACCATCACTTCCATTACCAACAAAATCCTCATAGTTAGTGAAGAGTTCTTTCAGATCTCTTTCGGCTGTCACTGCAGTTATTGGATCCCCTGCTTCCACCAGATTCAATATAGCCTTGGCTCCATCCCAAGCATTAGAGTTAGCCAATGTAAAATCAGCTTCTGCAGGATACTTAATATCTACATCTGTTGACAATACAATACTAATATGACCAGTAGTATTTGTAATCTTGGTAGTCACCGTACCTGTATAAGTGGCACCTGCAGGAACCTCCAATACAAGATTACCACTATTCTCATTAAATTTAATATCCGGAGTTTCCGCCACAGGAGTGTTTGATGCCGATGCTACATCAGCCGGAGCAATGCGTTCAAAGTTACACCCACTGAAATTAGCAATACTACCCAAAGCTGTCTTAATCTCATTAACCTTCTCGGTATTCAATGCAAGTCTTTGTATAGTTTTATGCCAAACAAGTGGAGTACTCGGATCAGCAAGTTCAATAGTTGTTGGATCCTGTATATCGATCAATGTAACTGTTCCGCTGTAAGTATTCGGTGTGAATGATTTATCACCTGTTAATACACCCGCAGGCGCTTTCGCTTTTACAGTAGACGTTGCCTGACATTGATGACCTAGCGTTCCACCAGCGTTGCCTGTTAATACACCGGTGGTTTCATTCATTGTAAAGCTAGCAGCACCACCACCAGTTACATCGAAAGTCACGCTGAACAGATTATCTACAGAGATACCGAATTCTTCGGGCTTAGTCTTAGCCGAAGGCTCCCCATCAACATTTCCACTACCATTATTATTAAGGATCGAATACACTGTCATCTTATAATAAGAGCCTGTTGCCTTATAATCTATACTTGCATTTTTAGCCACTTCATTTGCAGCAGCATTTACAGATACCCATTCAACCTCTTTAATATACATATTCTCCTTCACAGCAGCAAAGTAGTCTGAAGTAATATCATTCAAGGTTGTTTCACCTTTATCCTTTACTGTAAGTGCTACCGCATAGCTCTTATCAGCAGTACTGGCATCCAAAGTAACTGCGATTACATTAGGTTCGCCCGTTACAGCTTCTATCTTTTTAATCGTAAAGTGCGTACCTGTTGCACGAGTCAATTGGTGATAGTCGGCAGCAATCAAGTATTTTCCTTCCTCGCCTTTAATCAATTCAGCAACGGCAGATTGCGGTGATACACGGAAATTCACTTTCACTTCGTTAGCATTGAGTACAGGACTCCAATCGTCTGCATTACCTACAGCACCATACTTCACATAGAAAGTATTGAAGTTAACAGTTCTGTCAGCAGACTCCGGAATGTAAACGATGCTCTGAATCATACCTTTGATAGCTTTGATTTCAGCATCAAGTCTGGATTCAAGGTTTTTTATAACACCGCCAACTTGTTCGGATTCGCTCTTTATAATATCTTTAACCGCCTGGCTAAATGTACCTGTTGCTGGTAATTCGAGTGCTGCCAATTGTTTTTTCGTATCATCAATTTGCTTGATAATATCCGCATAACTCTTATAATCGGCACCCTCTTCAGTACTTACATAAGCATTGATAGCATCTAAAAGATTATCCAGTTGAGTTTGTTTCCCGATGGCTTCTTCACTAAAGAGCTTCTCATAAACATCTTTCACGAATGTTTCCAAAGTCGTTTTCACTCCGTACTGGGCAGTCAGGTAATTGTTAATACCACTCAACTCTGTAGAAATACCTTTCTGAACAGCTTCTGTTACGTATTGAGCAATTTTCCCCCATTTAGAAGTGTCGTCTCCCTCGTGTTGAAGGGCATTTATGATAGCTTGGTTTACATAAGCCCCAAAACTGGTACTTTCGTAAGCACTTGCATCCTTTTTACCAGATGTAATGTATGCCTGTTCTGCTGCAATCAGTTCAGATAATACGGTTTTAACATTCTCTAGTTCTTCAATCTTCTTTTCCAAACCACTGACACCATCCTCACCTTTGAGAATCTTTTGCAGAGTGGTCAGTTGATTTTGAAGATCTGCCAATCTTGTTGCCAAATCTTTAGCTTTATCGCCTGTGGCATCCGCCAAAGCTTGTTCCAGTGCAGCGATTTTTTCTTTCAAAGTTTTTTCACCATCCGGATTTTCCACAAGTGCGCTCAAGTCATTCAGTTGTGTCTGCAAATCCTGTTTTGCCTTTTCAACTGCGTTCTTCATGTCTTCTGTACTTACCGGACTGGTTGATGTGATTTTATCGACCTGCTCCTGCAAGCCTTTAATATCATCATCGTAGTCCTTACAGCTTGTCACCACTGTACTGACTGTAAGCGTCAATGCCCCGAAAAGCATTACCCTAACAAAATTTTTCTTCATAACTACTTAAAAATTACATTAATAATATA